>VEQI01000304.1 GCA_018883305.1 Limnohabitans sp.
GATCACCACCGCCTTGATCCCGGGGCGTGCCGCGCCGGTGCTGGTGACCGAAGACATGGTCAAGTCCATGAAGCCCGGCTCCGTCATTGTTGACCTGGCCGCGCCGCAAGGCGGCAACTGTCCGCTCACCGAACCCGGACAGACGGTGATCAAGCATGGGGTGACGCTGGTGGGGGAAACCAACCTGCCGGCCCTGGTGGCGGCGGATGCCAGTGCCCTGTACGCGCGCAACGTGCTCGACTTTCTCAAGCTCGTGCTCGACAAGGAAGGCCAGTTCAAGGTTGACCTGGAAGACGATATTGTCGCCGCCTGTCTCATGACGCAAGGCGGCGAAGTCCGGAGGAAATAAGCATGGAACTCGTATCCCCTACCCTTACCAACCTGATCATTTTTGTGCTGGCCATTTATGTGGGCTACCACGTGGTCTGGACTGTCACGCCTGCGCTGCATACGCCCTTGATGGCGGTGACCAACGCGGTCTCGGCCATTGTCATTGTGGGCGCCATGCTGGCGGCGGCTCTGACGGAAACCGGCCTGGGTAAAACCATGGGCGTGCTGGCTGTGGCGCTGGCTGCGGTCAACGTGTTTGGCGGCTTTCTGGTGACCCGGCGCATGCTGGAAATGTTCAAGAAGAAAGAGCGCAAGGCGCCCGCTGGCCAGGGAGACGCACAATGAGCATGAATCTGGTGACGCTGCTGTACCTGGTGGCCAGCGTCTGTTTCATCCAGGCTCTCAAAGGGCTTTCTCACCCCACCACCTCGATTCGCGGCAACGTGTTCGGCATGGCGGGCATGACCATCGCGGTGCTCACCACCGCTGCACTCATCGTGCAACTGGCCAGTGACGCTGGCGCCGGCATGGGCTACGTGCTGGTGGGCTTGCTGGTCGGTGGCACTGCTGGGGCCATCATGGCGCAGCGCGTGGAGATGACCAAGATGCCCGAACTCGTGGCCTTCATGCACAGCATGATCGGTCTGGCGGCGGTGTTCATCGCCATTGCCGCGGCGGTGGAGCCGCAGGCCTTCCAGATCGTGCGCAAGGCCGCAGACGGCACGGTGCCACCCATTCCCATGGGCAACCGGCTGGAGCTGTTCCTGGGGGCGGGCATTGGTGCCATCACCTTCAGCGGCTCGGTGATTGCGTTTGGCAAGCTCTCGGGCAAATACAAGTTTCGCTTGTTCCAGGGCGCGCCGGTGACCTTCGCCGGGCAACACAAGCTCAACCTGGTGATGGGCTTGGCCACGCTGGCGCTGGGTGGCATTTACACCGCCACGCAAGACCCGGCGGCGTTCTTCGCCATGTTGGCCCTGTCCTTTGTGATGGGTGTGTTGATCATCATCCCCATTGGGGGTGCCGACATGCCGGTGGTGGTGTCCATGCTCAACAGCTACTCGGGCTGGGCGGCCGCTGGCATTGGCTTCTCGCTCAACAACAGCATGCTGATCATCGCCGGCTCGTTGGTGGGCAGCTCGGGCGCGATCCTGAGTTACATCATGTGCAAGGCGATGAACCGTTCCTTCTTCAACGTGATTCTGGGTGGCTTTGGTGGTGAGGCCGGTGACGTGGCTGCAGGCGGTCAGGTGCAGCGCAGTGTCAAGAGTGGCAGCGCCGACGACGCCGCCTTCATCATGGGCAACGCCGAGACCGTGGTTATCGTGCCTGGCTACGGCCTGGCGGTGGCGCGGGCGCAGCACGCTGTCAAGGAACTGGCGGCCAAACTCACCGAGAAGGGGGTGAGCGTGAAGTACGCCATCCACCCGGTGGCCGGCCGCATGCCGGGTCACATGAACGTGTTGCTGGCCGAAGCCGAAGTGCCCTATGACCAGGTGTTCGAGATGGAAGACATCAACGGCGAATTCGGCCAAGCCGATGTGGCCATCATCCTGGGCGCCAACGACGTGGTGAACCCGGCCGCCCACACCAAAGGCAGCCCCATCTACGGCATGCCCATCCTGGAGGCCTACAAGGCCAAGACCGTCATCGTCAACAAGCGTTCCATGGCGGCCGGTTATGCCGGCTTGGACAACGAGCTGTTCTACATGGACAAGACGATGATGGTGTTTGGTGACGCCAAAAAAGTGGTTGAAGACATGGTCAAGGCCATCGAGTGATGACAAATCGCCCCTGGTTGAATGCTTACCCCGAGGGCGTGCCGGCTGACATCGACACGAGCGGTTACCGCTCGTTGGTCGAGCTCATGCAGGAAAGTTTCCAGCGCTACGGCGATCGTGCTGCCTACAGTTTTCTTGGGCAGCGACTGAGCTTTGCCGAGCTGGACCAGCGCAGCCAGCAACTGGGTGCGTACCTGCAATCGCTGGGGCTGGTTCGTGGTGATCGCGTGGCCATCATGCTGCCCAACGTGTTGCAGTACCCGATTGCGGTGGCAGCGGTGTTGCGAGCCGGCTTCGTGGTGGTCAACGTCAATCCCTTGTACACCGCCCGTGAGTTGGAATATCAGCTGAAGGACTCCGGTGCCAAGGCCATCGTGGTGATCGAGAACTTTGGCACCGTGCTGCAGCAGTGTCTGGCCAACACCCCGGTCCAGCATGTGATTCTGTGCAGCATGGGGGACCAACTCAGCTGGCTCAAGGGCATGCTGGTGAACCATGTGGTGCGCAAGGTCAAGAAGCTGGTACCCGCCTTTGAGTTGCCCATGGCCATCCGGTTTAATGAAGCGCTCTCGCGCGGTGCGCAGGCCAGCTTGCTGCAACCCGAGCTGGGACCCGATGACATGGCCGTGTTGCAATACACGGGGGGCACCACAGGCGTCTCCAAGGGGGCTGTGCTGCTGCACCGCAACTTGCTGGCCAATGTGCTGCAGTCCGAGGCCTGGAATCGTCCGGTGATGCAACGGGTGCCGGCCAACGAGCAGCCCACCAGCATTTGCGCCTTGCCGCTCTATCACATCTTCGCCTTCACGGTGAACATGATGCTGTCCATGCGCACAGGGGGCTTGAATGTGCTCATCCCCAATCCACGCGATATACCGGCCGTGCTGAAAGAATTGTCCAAGCACACCTTTCACACCTTCCCGGCGGTGAACACGCTGTTCAATGCCTTGCTGAACCACGCGGACTTCAACCGGGTGGACTGGTCGCACCTGAAGATTTCACTCGGTGGCGGCACGGCTGTGCAGGCATCGGTGGCGCAGCGCTGGCTGGAGAAGACCGGTTGCCCGATCTGTGAAGGTTACGGCTTGTCCGAGACCAGCCCTTCCGCCAGTTGCAACCCCACGACCAGCCAGGCCTTCACCGGCACCATTGGCGTGCCCTTGCCCAGCACCGAGATGAAAATCATTGACGACGACGGGCAGGACGTGGCGCAAGGACAGCCTGGTGAAATCGCCATCCGCGGTCCTCAGGTGATGGCGGGTTATTGGCAACGCCCGGATGAAACGGCCCGGGTCATGTCGCCCGATGGCTGGTTCCGTTCCGGCGACATCGGCATCATGGACGAGCGTGGATATTTCCGCATCGTCGATCGCAAGAAAGACATGATCCTGGTCAGCGGCTTCAATGTCTACCCCAACGAGGTGGAGGATGTGGTTGCGCAGTTGCCAGGCGTGCTGGAGTGTGCGGCGATCGGCATCCCCGATGACAAGTCGGGTGAAGCGGTGAAGTTGGTGGTGGTGCGCAAGGATCCCAAGTTGAGTGAAGACATGATCCGTGAACACTGCAAGGCGCAGCTCACGGGCTACAAGCATCCCCGCGTGATCGAGTTTCGTGCCGATCTGCCCAAGACGCCGGTGGGCAAGATCCTGCGGCGCGAGCTGCGCGCGCCTGTCTGAGCCCTCCGGCATGACTCTGGGCATCGTCAGTGCCATGCACGAGGAGCTCTCGGCCGTGCTGGCGCGCGTGCAGGCCCGCCCGCACGAATGGGCTGGGCGCACCTTCTGGCAAGGGCACTGGGAAGGGGTGCCCGTGGTGGTGGTGCTCTCGCGCATTGGCAAGGTGGCTGCGGCCACCACGGTGACCACGTTGTTGCATCGCTTTGAGGTCACCCAGGTGGTGATGACGGGCGTGGCCGGCGGTCTGGCTGAATCAGTTCAGGTGGGCGATGCGGTGGTGGCGGATGGCTTTGTGCAGCATGACCTGGACGCCTCGCCGCTGTTTCCGCGCTATGAGGTTCCTCTCTACGGGTTGTCACGGTTTGGCGTTGATGCGCGCCTGAGCGAGCTGCTGGGC
>VEQI01000022.1 GCA_018883305.1 Limnohabitans sp.
GGCCTGGGCCACCCCTTCACTCAAGTGATAAACCACACGCACCTCGGCCCAGGCCTGAGTTGACAGCCAGACGGTGAGCAATAACATCCACCAGCGTTTCATGCGTGAGTCCTTATAAAGTGATCTTAGGGGGCGTTGGACTGGCCAAACCTCAGCGTTAACCCGGCATTCTCAGGCAGACCGGCGGCCCGTGCGAGACGCAGGAGGTTGCTGGGTCAGGTGCTGGCACAAGGTACGACACAACGAGACCACGCGCTCATTGGTGATCCGGTAATAAATCAGCACCCCGTCGCGGCGCTTACCCACCACGCCGGCACGAAACAGACTGGCCAGATGCTGTGACATATTGGGCTGGGTGGTCTGCACCGCTTCCAGCAATTGGGTGACGCTTTTTTCACCTTCGCACAAGGCGCTGATGATTTTCAGGCGCATCGGGGCCGACATCACCCGAAAGGTCTGGGCGGCCAGGTCAAACACCTCATCGTCCCCGGACAGGGGCGCGGAGGTGTGGGCTGAGCGGGTCTTGAGGCCGGGCATGGGTGAATGATAGCCAACTTGGCCATCGCGTCAGGCATACTTGGCATTGACGCGCGTGTTGGCACCGCCGGTCAAGGCGGCCACACGTGTCCTCCCTTTCCATCACCAAGAGTTGACCATGCCCACCCTGCGAGTCGAACTGTTCGAAGGCCGTACCCCAGAGCAAAAAGCGGCGCTGGCTGCCGCCTTCACCGATGCCTGTGTCAAGATTCTGGGCAGCAGCCCGGATGGCGTTGACATCCTGTTTTATGACATTGCCCGCCACAACTGGGCCACCGGCGGTGCATTGTGGAGCGACAAAGGCCCGCCGCCCAAGAGCAGCTGACCCCGGTCTTGCTGCGCCGCGATCAGCGCACCAGCAGTGTCGGCACGCTGGTGGAGGCCAGGACCTTTTGCGCCACCGACCCCACCACCAGGCTCTTGAGCGCGCCGCGTCCCTTGGAGCCCAGCACCACCATGTCGCAACCGCTGGACTTGATCTCTTGCAGAATTTGCTCGGCAATGTCGCCATAGCGGATCACCATGTCGTGACCGACCTCTGCCTTGTCCAACACCTTGCGGCTGGGGGCCAAGTCTTTCTCGCTCAACTCGCGCAGGTAGTCGCCAATGGCGCCTTTGGGGGCGTAGCGCTTGAACAGCTTGAGGGCGGTGTCATCATGGACCGACAGCAAGGTAACATGGTTGTTACCACGCACCGCCGAAGCAAGCTTGGCCGCATAGCGCGTGGCCGACAAGGCCGACTTGGAACCGTCAACGGCAACGAGGAATTTCATGGTGACTCCAGAAGTGAATAGAACTGACAACCATCTTACGAATCATCGTATCCGGCGATTTGATGCGGATCAAGTCTTGTCCACATGTTCTTTGTGTGTTCCAGGCCATGACTGATTTCCACCAGGCACTGCGCCCCACGGCCGTCATCGACAGTGACGCCCCCATCGTGCAGGACTGGGCACGAACGCATGTCGGCAACGCGTCCACGCCTCAAGAACAAGCCATACATTTGTTCTACGCCGTGCGCGACCAGTTCCGTTATGACCCCTACCGCATTGACCTGTCCGTGCGCGGCATGTCGGCCAGCCGGGTGATCGAGTCCGGCTTTGGCTGGTGCATTCCCAAAGCTGTCTTGCTGGCGGCAGCCTGCCGCGTCATGGGCATCCCCGCGCGCATCGGCCTGGCCGACGTGCGCAACCATTTGTCCACGGCACGCTTGCGCGAACAAATGGGCACGGATGTGTTCTACCGCCATGGCTACACCGCCATCCACCTGGCGGGTCAATGGGTCAAGGCGACACCGGCGTTCAACATCGAGTTGTGCCAGAAGCTTCGCCTGCATCCGCTGGAGTTTGATGGCGTGAGCGACTCCATCTACCACCCCTTCGACCTGTCAGGCCAGCGACACATGGAATACCTGGCCATGCATGGCGAACATGACGACCTGCCGCTGGTGGAGTTACGCGAGATCTTTGCAACCCATTACGCGCAATTGTTGGTGACCACCGAAGCGGATTGGCTAGCCGATGTGGAGCGTGAAGCGCAGTTGACCGCCCCGGGTCAAGCGGCCACGGATTGAACACAGGCCGCAGTTTGATATAGTCCTGACAAATATGAGTCTGCCGCCCGATTCTCCGCCTGCCCTGCCCGCCTTTCGTGCCCGTGTGGTGCCGGTCATTGTCATCACCCATGTGGCACAAGCCGTGCCACTGGCCCATGCGCTGCTGGAGGGTGGCATTGATGTCATGGAGATCACCCTGCGCCATGCAGCTGGCTTGCCCGCCATCGAAGCCGTGGCGCGACAGGTTCCGAACATGCTGGTGGGGGCTGGCACCGTCACGCGGGCCGACGAGATGCAACGGGTTCGAGACGCCGGGGCACGCTTTGCGCTCTCACCGGGCATGACCGAATCGCTGGTGCAAGCCGCCCGTGATCACGCCATGCCCTTCATGCCCGGCGTGATGACGCCGGGCGAAATCATGCAAGCCCGGGACTGGGGCTTTTCTCTGGTGAAGTTGTTTCCTGCCGCGCAAGCCGGCGGCCTGTCCATGCTGAAGGCCCTGGCCGGCCCGCTGGGTGACATGGCCTTTTGCCCCACCGGGGGCGTCTCGGCGCTGAACCTGGCGGAGTTTCTGGCTTTACCCAATGTGCCCATGGTGGGTGGTTCATGGCTGACGCCACGGGAGCTGCTGGAACAAGGCCAGTGGTCCGCCATCACCGAACTGGCCAAGCAAGCCACGCAGCGTGCCGCTGTGGTCACCTCTGCCTGAGTCACCTGCTGGAATGGTCCGTTTGATGCCTACCGCCCCCCGTCCACAAACCTTGCCTGCGTGGCAACGGCTCTCGGCCCTGACCACCACCCTGCCCCCGCTTCGTGAGCTCCTGAAGGACGCCGGTCGTGAACAACTGCAACTCAGTGCGGCCGGTGTGACCCTGGACTACTCACGTCAAGCCGTGAACGAAGCGGTGCTTGAACAACTCTGGGCGCTCGCCGATGCCCGTGATGTGATGAGCCAAGCCCAGGCCATGTTTCGAGGCGAGCACATCAACCTCACCGAGGACCGTGCTGCGCTGCATGTGGCCTTGCGCGGCAGCGAGGCACTGAATCCTCCCTGGGGCGCCGCCATTGCACAGCAAGTTCAGGTCGAGCTGACGCGTTTCACCCAGTTCGCGGAAAGGGTTCGGGGCAGAGGTCTTTCAGGCTTTCAAGACACCCCCATCACCGACATCGTGAATCTGGGCATTGGCGGATCTGACCTGGGCCCGCGTCTTTGCACCGAGGCGCTGGCCCCATGGGCAAGGGCTCAACCCGCAGGCGTGAACGTGCACTTCGTCTCCAACCTGGATGCCTGGAGTCTGCACAGTACGCTGGCCGCCTTGAACCCGGCACGAACCGCTTTTGTGGTGCAGAGCAAATCGTTCACCACACCCGAAACCCTGCTGCTGGCGGCCTCGGCTCGGCGCTGGTTACAAGATGGCGGTTGCCCCCCAGACCGGCAAGCCCGACATTTGATCGCCGTCACCGCGCGTGCAGACCTGGCACAAGCCGCCGGCTACGCCCAAGACCACATCTTCCAGCTCTGGGACTGGGTGGGTGGTCGTTACTCCATCTGGTCGGCGATTGGCTTGCCGGTGGCCATTGCCCTGGGCGCTGCCGGATTCCGCGAGCTGCTGGCCGGCGCGCACGCCATGGATAGGCATTTCCTGACCGCCCCGCCCCCACGCAACCTGCCGCTGATGCTGGCACTGCTGGGCGTGTGGAACATCAATTTCATGGGCTCCCCCACCCACGCAGTCGCGCCTTACGCATTTGCCCTTGCCCGGCTGCCGGCTTACTTGCAGCAACTGGAGATGGAGTCCAACGGCAAGCGCACCCATCGGGATGGCGGAGCCGTCGCCTTCACCACGGCCCCCATCGTCTGGGGCGGTCTGGGGATCGATGGCCAGCACGCCTATTACCAACTGCTGCACCAGGGTCGTCACCGGGTGGCGCTGGATTTCATCGGCGTGCACACCGACCCCACGCCCTTGCCCTTGGCGCCTGAACATCATCGGACAGTGCTCAACAACCTGATGGCACAGTCTCAGGCCCTGGCTGAAGGCCGCGATGAAACCACCACGCGCCAACGCCTGATGTCTCAAGGTCTGGATGCCGAGTCGGCGCAACGCCTGGCCCCGCACCGCACCTATCCTGGCAACACACCCAGCAACCTGCTGTGGCTGCAAGCGCTGACACCGTCCACCCTGGGCGCGCTGATCGCCATGTACGAACACAAGGTGTTTTGTCAGGCCGCGCTCTGGGACATCTGCGCCTTTGACCAATGGGGCGTGGAGTTGGGCAAAACGCTGCTCCAGTCCTTGGCCCCGTCCACCTCGTCCTGAGTTTCGTCGAGACCGCACGGACTTACTCGGTTCCCCGTAAGCCCGTTAACCAGTTGGCAGAATGGCTTGCGCGTCCTGGCGCGCCTATCCTTGCTCCCCCGCCCCATGCTGCAGGAGGACTGTCAAGGTGACCATTGAATTGATACTGGCTGACCCGCACCCCGTCATGCTGGAAGGCCTGGGCCAGGTGTTTCGCCACGCCGACGGGTTTTCCATTCGCGCTTGCGAACGTGATGGACTGGCTGCCTGGGAAGCCGTTCGGCGACTGCAACCCCACATCCTGGTTCACGAGTTACAACTCGGACACAAGGACGGACTGAGCCTGATTCGCGCCATCCGTGACGACAAGCTGCGCACACAAATGGTGGTGTTCACCAGCCTGACCACACCTCAGGCGCAAACCGCCATGGCGCTGGGCGCACGCGGCGTGATCAGCAAAAACAAATCCGGCCAGGTCTTGGTGGAGTGTGTGCGGGCCGTGATGAACGGTCAAGCCTGGGTGGACCGAGACTTGATGCCGGCCGACCTCGCATCGTCAAGCGGATCCAGGCGCGCACGGCCGTTCGAGGAACAACTGACCGCCAGGGAATTGCGCGTGGCACAACTGGTGCTGGAGGGGTTGTCCAACAAACGCATTGCCCTGCGCCTGAACATCACGGAAGGCACCACCAAGCTGCACTTGCATCACATCTACCAGAAATTGCAATGCCCCGGACGCATGGCCTTGATGATTTACCTGCGCGAAGGAAGACATCCTGGGCGTGATCGCTTTTGAGACAAGCATCCCGGGTCTCACACACATGGCGTGCATCGCTGGGATCGCTTGCGTGTCCTCGGGCACAGACCTTGAGCGCCGCAGCTTCTAAAGTGCGGCCATCTTTGTGTGTGAGGGTGCTTCATGGTCACTCGTGTTTTGCTGGCACTGCCGCGCAATTTGATGGCGCAGGGCATCGAATCGTTCTTGCGACAACAACCCAATATTCAGCTTTGCGGTGTGTCGGCGCCAACCGATCACGCCTTGTCTGTGAGCCTGGCCGACCAGGTGGACGTGGTGCTGTTAGCGCTGGACTCATTCCAGCCCCCCTATTTGCAACAAGTGGCGGGCTGGCGTCACCGCTGGCAATCGGTTCGGGTGGTGGTGCTGGCGCAGTTTCGCCAGCCCGTGGACGTCATCAGCGTGCTGGACGCGGGTGCCAGTGCCTGTTTGTCCGAGGAAGGTCGCATGAGCGATGTGCTGCAGGCCATTGAGTCAGCCACCCCTGATCGACACCATTTATGCCAATCGGTCTCCCGACTGATGTTGAACGGCGCTCGGCAACGCCAGCGTGGCCATCACGAGCAGCATGGCCTGGGCCTGCGCGAGGAAGAGGTGCTGCGGTTGATCGCCGATGGCTACTCCTCCAAGCAAATTGCCCGTCAGCTCGACATCGCGCCAAGCACGGTCGACGTGCATCGACGCAACATCATGCGCAAGGTGGGCTTGCACAAGGTGGCCGATTTGACCCGCTTCGCCATCCGCCACCACATGGTGTCGCTCTGATCGACATGCTTCACCCCACCCACCCTCCTTTGCATCCAGGCTCGTTGGGCGCTGTCAAATACGAACGACGTGCGCAGCAACTGCTGGCACCTGCCGACATCCGGCTCAACGGCTCACGCCCCTGGGACATGAAAATTCATCATCCCCAAACGCTCGAGCGCATCTTGCTCACCGGGAGCATGGGCTTGGGGGAAAGCTACATGGACGGCTGGTGGGACTGCGACCAACTGGATGAATTCTTTGCGCGCGTCTTGCGCCATGGCCTGGATCGTCAAGTGGCATCCACTCACCCGGTCTTGCACTTCATCCGCACCCACTGGGTCAATGCCCAATCGGTTCGACGGTCCTGGACCGTCGGACGTGAACACTATGACCTGGATCAGACGCTGTTTCACCACATGCTCGATCCTTATCTTTGCTATAGCTGTGGATACTGGGCCCAAGCGAATACGCTGGCACAAGCCCAAGAGGCCAAGCTTGAACTGATTTGTCAAAAATTGCAGCTGCAACCCGGCATGCAGTTGCTGGACATCGGTTGCGGATGGGGCAGCCTCATGCGCTATGCCGCCACCCACCACGGCGTGCGCTGCGTGGGGCTGACGATCTCGCGCGAGCAAGCCGCTGCAGGCCAACTGAGGGACCGTGACTTGCCCATTCACTACGAGTTGAGTGATTACCGCCAATTCAACCCAGAAGGTCAGCAACGCTTTGACCGGGTGGCGTCCATCGGCATGTTCGAGCATGTGGGCCTGCAAAACCACGCGGATTACTTCCAGACCGTCAAGCGTTGCTTGAAATCCGAGGGACTGTTTCTTTTGCACACCATTGGCAAGAACCTCAGCCAAGCCCCCATCGATCCCTGGATTGAGGCCTACATCTTTCCCAATGGCGAATTGCCTTCGCTGCAGGAACTGATGCGCTCGCTTGAGGCCGACTGGGTGATAGAAGACCTGCACAATTTTGGCGCTGACTACGACCGCACACTGATGGCCTGGCATGAACGCTTTCTGCAGGCCTGGCCCCAGTTGCAGGCACGGCACTCCGAACGCTTTTTCCGCATGTGGCGCTATTACCTCTTGTCCTGTGCGGGCACCTTCCGCGCGCGCACCAACCAGCTTTGGCAACTGGTGCTGTCCCCGCAGGGCATGCCCGGTGGATACCGACGCCCCGCAGGGTGAACGGTGAGGATGCGCACAGACCCCACCCTCTGAAGCCCTTCACCATCAACTTCGCGCGCGCCGGGCGCATACTTCTATCGAGACAAGCATGATCAACATCCAAACGCCTCACGCACAGAACATATTTGAACACGCGCTCACCACGCTGGGGCATGCGCAACAGCAATGGATTCGCTGGACCGAAATCGGACTGAGTCATCAACGGCTGGGCATGATCACGGCGCATGAAAAGATCCGCCAACTCACGGAGAGCAAAGACCCGTTGCGTGCGCAGTTGACGGCCATGCAAATGGCATCAGAGCAACTGTGCAACGGCATTCAATGGATGCGGGATTTGTGGGCCTCTCAGTTTGAGCATCAAAGTCAATCAAACCAGGCCTGGCTGGGCCTGTTGCAATCGCAGCAGCAATGGGCCAACGAGATGATCCACTTTGAGTGGCTGGCCGCACAGCCCGGGACGGAATACGCCAGCGCCATGGCGGAATCCATGATGGCCATGAGCAGACACTTGGCCCAGCGTGCCCCCCTGATGTCCCCGCCCATGGCCAGCAAGCCCAACGGGCGGGGGTGACCCCTCAGGGCTTGGCGGAAACCTGCAACCGGCTGAGGTACTCCACCAGGGCCAGCACCCGTACCCTGACGTACGCCTCCGGGTCGTAGTAGGTGTCCACGTAGTGCTCTCCGGCCCGCAGTCGATACAACTGCCCCCAGACAGGCATGTCTCGGCTGCCGTGCGCCTGGACCGAGTCGCCCACAATGCTGTCATACACCCGAGAGATCGGGAAGATACCCCCGTTTTGCTTGCTCAACTGCGTGAGGTCGGGTGGTGACTGCCGCAGCAAATCAGCAATCGGACCATTGCCCTTGCCATCGCGACCATGGCAAGAGGCACAACGGGACTGGAATTCTTGCTGTCCAAAATCCAGTTTGCGTGCCGGCGCAGATTGCGCCGAGGCCACCAGCGGCAAAGCCACCAACAAAGCCCAGTACGGCACGCGATGCACAGTGAGGAATGACATCGTTCAACCTTTCTTGAGTGTGAAAAACTCGGCACATGCCGATCTATCAACTCTAGAAACGAAGCCCCCACACGTCTGTGCAGCCTCGCACGCTCACTGCAAGGTCATGGGGGATAGCAAGCGGTCGTATTCTCGCTTGATGATGGAATAGCACTCACAGGTGGAGCGCCCCAGCCCCAAACGGTCCAGCACCTGAATGGAGCCGCGCGAGTAATCAATCATGCCTGAACGCTGCAGTCGTTTGGCGGCTTCGCTGATGCCTTCGCGCCGCACGCCCATGGTCTTGGCAATCAGTTCATGCGTGAAGGTCAATTCGGATCCTGCCACACGATCCAGATTGAGCAGCAGTGTTCGGCTCAGCTGTTGATCGATGGAGTGCCTTCGATTGCAGGCGGCAATTTGAGAGGCGTGGGTCATCAACACCTGCATGTAGCGCAGAATCAAACGACGAAAGCCACTGGATTGATTGAACTCTTCCAGCATGGCATCAGCTCGCATGCGATAGGCATAGCCCTTGGCGATGACCACCGCCTTGCTGCTGGTGGACTGACTGCCCATGAACACAAAAATTCCGACCAGGCCCTCATTGCCCATTTGCGCAAATTCGGCGGACTTGCCATCTTCGAAATCGTACTGTTGCGAAATGATGCTGGTAACAGGGAAGTAGACATGGCTGATTTTTTGCCCGGCCTCGAACAAGACTTGATCCACCGTGAGATGAACCATTTCCAGCCTGGGCTGCATGCGATCCCAATCGACCTGGTCCATGAATGCCAAAAGCTTGTTGCTGTGCTTGATGGGAGTGAATTTGGTGTCTTGCATGCGAAAAGGTTCTCTGTTGCGTTGTCTCGTTGTCTCTCGTATTGATCAACAACGGCTCCAATGTAAGAGAGCGCATTCAGATAATCTGTTAGCCGGCACACACAAATCTATATTTGAGAAAAATGAATTGAAAGACCTGCCTTTGCCAAAGTCAGATCTTTCATTCGAATCAAGCAGTTAGCCCGATGCCTTCATGAAACACTCAATTTGTCCACCACATTGCGTACACCCGGTGCACCCCAGGCGGTTTGCACAGCCAGACTTTTTTCCCACAAGCTGCCCACCTTGCCCGACAAGGTGATGCTGTCGCCTTCCAGGCCAATTTGAATGTTCTCCGAGTCCAGGTACGCGCGTCGCTTGAGCGCATGCTCGATGTCGCTCTTGACACTGGTCAAATTGACCCGCGGCTTGACCACAATTTGATTGAAGACACCGCGCACGCCAATCAAATTGCGCACGCTGTTGGCGGCTGCTTCACGCTGGTAGTTCCAGTCCACATTGCCGGTGAGGGTCACCATGCCATTCTCCACCGCCACCTGGATGGTTTGCCCCGGTACCGTGGAGGTCCATTGCAGCGCATTGATCACCGCGCGCGCAATCTCTGAGTCATTGCGCTTGTCACCGGAGGGCAAGGACACATCCATGTCGATGGCCAGGGCGCGCACGCCTTTGACGCGCTTGGCGGCTCGCTCCGCCGCCCACTTCTCGGCAAAGTTGTCGACGTGTCCGGACAGCGTGACCACACCGTCCTTGACCTCCACGCCGATGTGTGCCGCGTTGACGGAGGGCTCCCACTGAAGCTCGGCCTGGACATCGGTTTGCAATTGCTTGTCAGATTTCATGTGACTTCCTTTCGATGAAAAATGCCAGTCTCGGTGATTCGCACGCTGACCTCTGTTCGTCGCCCCCCACATCCACCGCGCTTGTCACGCATGTGTGGCATCAAAGCACGGTCATCCGCACCAGGGCATAAGGCGAGAGAGGATCCCAACCTGCGGTACGCCATGGCGTCAGAGACCAAGGGGTGGGTGGATGCACCGCGGTGTCCAGATGCAGACGCGGGTGTACGTGCGCCAAGTCATCCAGGCTGCGGATGCCCCATTGAAATCTGGCCGCATCCCCTTGTGCGTGCGTCACGCGGATCGGGTGGCCCACCATCCAGTGAGGAATGACATCAAATGCCACACTGGAACCATGGGGGACATGCTCGCCCACGCTATGCAAAAAATCCGCCACCTGCCCTGGGGTCCAGTACATCAACACCCCCTCCAGCATGATCCAGCAAGGCTGTTCTGCACCCGTTCTGCCACGACGCAGACACCCCCACCATTCGTCCGTGCACACATCCATGCTCAGACCGCGTGCACCGCGTCGCGCAGGCAAGCAGTGCTCACGCAGTTGCATCACGCGCTGCAAATCGGCATCGACCCAATGACGGGTCGAGGTTTGAAGCCACTGGAAGTAATCCGACAGACCCGCCCCCAGATTCAGTCCCTGCGCGCCAGGATGTCGGGCAAAAAATTCACGCGCCCAGCGTCGGAACCACGCGGTTCGCCAAAGGATCAAACTCCAAGTCACCAAATCCGGCCAATCTGGCATGCGGCAACCCAGGCGTTGCAACACACGGTCCGCGCAGGGATCGGGTTCGTCGACCAGTTGCCAGCGCGCACCCCAGGCACGCGCCATCAACGGCACGAGCAAGGTCCGCTCCACCGCACTCAGGGGCAACATCCACTCATCGGGCGCGACGTCATCCTGGGGGGATGGCGTTGGATGAAGGCATGAAGAACGATCAGCGCGAGGCACGGTTTGCACCTGCGCCGCAGGCCGAACACCCACCGCCAGCGGCGCATGCCTGGGGGGTGGGCGACACCACAGACACCCCCAGCCATCTTGCGGCACGCCGCATGAACCACCACCCCATCAGCGCATAAAGCAGCAGCAAGCCTGACAGCACCTGCAGACCATGGGCTTGCCCCCACTGCAACCAGGCCAATGCCGTCATCAACAACAGCACGGCCAGGCCACACACGGCGGCAAGCAGGAGACACACCAGCGATTGAAACAGCTGCCAGCGCCACACATCGAATTGATGCGCCAGTCGTCCAAGCGAGAGCTGTCCCAGTCGCCAAGCCAGATCAAACCACCTCATCGGCGGCTCAGCAGCCACCCCACCATCAATCCCACCCCGATGGCGGCCCCCATGGTGGACCAGGGGTGCTGGTGCACGTACTCGTCGGACGCATGCTGCCATTTCGACAATCGCTGGCGCACATTGGGCGGGTAGTCGTGCATGGCCTGACGCAACTCGGACACGATGGACTCCAACCGTTGACGTGTCTGCGTGGCTTGCGCGCTGCAGCCCTCCACACCGCTGTTCAACAGGTGTTGCGCATCTTGCATCACCGCGCGCAAATCCTTGATTAACTGTTCCTGCTGTTCCGACACAAGTGTTGGCATGAGATCCTCCTTGAAAAGTAGCGTGGCATGGTAATTGGAGGCCCAGCGTGGCGGCTGTTCGCGTCAGCACACTGCCCCACACCGTTGGAATGTGCTGCCACGGCCAGGTGTTCCCACATGTCGTTGTGTTCGTTGGGGCACCCGCATCTGGCATCACCCCGCCCTACGATGCCAGCCTTGTTCCTCAACCCGCCGCATGTATTGCAGGAGACTTGTCATGCACACTTTTCACAAAATTCTGTTGCCCGTGGATGGCAGCACCACCGCCAACCGAGCACTGGAGATGGCCATCCAGCTGGCGCAGGGAGGCCACGCTCGCTTGCGACTGATCCATGCGGTGGATGAGCTGGCCTATATGTCAGGTTATGAATACGCGGCCGACCTGTTCGCCATGGCGCGCGACTATGGACAAAAAATTCTGGACCAAGCCTTGAAAGTAGCCAAATCAGCCGGCGTGGAGGCGGAGGTGAAGCTGATTGACCTGCCGGCTCAGCGCTTGGGCGAAACCGTCGCCACAGAAGCACGGGAATGGGGTGCCGACCTGATCGTGGTGGGCACCCATGGTCGCAAGGGTATTGGGCGGGTATTTCTGGGCAGCGGTGCAGAGCAGATCATTCGCCTGGCCCCTGTGCCAACCTTGGTGATCCGCGGCGAGTGACACTCGCTGGGCGGCTGGGGCGCGCGTCAGCAAGAACGCCGACCTCAGCCCCACCACCAGCCCAGAGCCAGCGTCAGCACGGCTGCCACACTCATCAGCAAAGACAACGGGCCGGGCCGAGGCCCTGGCACCGAATCACGCCGGTTGTATGCCTGAATCAGCGCATCCAGCTCTTCGGGGGTCAGCAAGGGGGTGTGCGGAACCTGTTTGGAATCGTGCATGAGTGTCTCCCTGAGGAAGACGCATCTTGCCGCCAGGCTCCAAGGAACAACCGTTCGACAGGGAACACACAGCCATCACACGCCCCGCGCAGCGCCGCGCAAGGCGCTGGAGCCGGCTTCACGTAGGCGACAAAATATGCAGTGTGCGTGAGGCAATGTGCTCACGTGTCTTGGCCGCGTAACTGGCCATGTGCGGTGCAGCGGCATGCGCTTGCAGGGCTTGCAAACTGGCCCATTTTTCAATCACCACAAAGGTGTCGGGACCGCAAGGCGATTGAAACGCGGGTGCAGGGGCGGCGTCGATGGCGGCACCGTACTCGATGCAGCCGTCCTCGGCCAGCACCGCCGGCACGTTGGCGCGGAAATGGTTCAGCACGGTGTCACGCATGCCCGGTTTGGTGGTGATGATGGCTAACACATGAATCACGGTGTCTCCTGCGGTATTGGTGTTCACAGCCGGGGGTTCTACCATAGTTGACCTTGCAACCCCTTGACGGAGACCCTCCTCTCATGAGCACCGACGCCGACATCATCGCCCAACTGGAAGCCCTGGATCAGCAACGCACGCAGTCCATTTTGCAGCGCAATTTCGCCGCGCTGGCCCCCCTGCTGGGCGACGACCTTCGCTACATCCACTCCAGCGCGGTTCAAGAGAACAAGGCCCAATATCTGGAGAAACTCACCAACGGTCACTACATCTACCACGGCCTGGATGTGCAACAGCGCGAGTTTCGGGTCCTGGGCGATGTGGTGCTGGTCAACGGCGACCTGCGAATCGATGTCGAGGTAAAGAACACGCGCAAGGTGGTGCTCAGCCGCTATCTTCAGGTGTGGGCCCGCCGCCCCAGCGGCTGGCAAATGGTCTCCTGGCAAAGCGTGCCCGTGCCCAACCCCTGAACCCGGGCCCCTTGCCTACTGGCCTGCTGGCCTGACCTCTCAGGCCAGCACCGAGAGCACCCCTTTGCCCACCAGCACGTTGTTCTCCATGTCGTGCTGGGCTTGGCTCATCTGATCAAACGGATAAATTCGGTCCACCACCGGCACGATGTCCCCGTTCGCCATCAGCGGCAGCACATCGCGCGCGAACAACCGCGCAGCCTCTATCCGGTGCACCTGCGTGCGCATCTTGTTGGATACGCCAAACAGGTGCAGACGCTTCTTGTGCAGGCTCAGCAGATCCAGCGTGGGTGTCACCATGCCATCCACATAGCCCATCACCCCCAGGCGGCCCTCAAAACCCAGCGCCTGGATGCACTCATCCAGCACCGAGCCGCCCACGGTCAGCACGGCCACATCCACGCCCTTCGGACCGGTGGCGGCTAACGCCCCCTGGGCCATGCCGGGTCCGCGCGTGTGCAGCGCCACATCCAAGCCCAAGGATTGCAAGCGGGCCAGTTTCTCGGCCGAGCCCGAGGTGCCAATCACACGTGCCCCCAGGGCTTTGGCCAGTTGCAGACTGGCCACCCCTACGCCAGAGGTCACCCCTGTCACCAGCACCCACTCATCGGCTTTCAGGTGGCCTTGCACCATCAAGGTGTCATGCGCGGTGGCATAGGTGATGGTGCTGCTGGCCGCCTGGGCCCAACTCAGACACTCGGGCTTGGCGTGCACCTCGTCGTCATGCATGAGCCCGTATTCGGCAAAGGCGCCATCGCATCGACCCATGACCGCATCACCCACGCGAAAGCGCTGCACGCCTTCACCCACGGACACCACCACACCCGATGCTTCAAAGCCGGCCGGGCGAGCAGGCTTGTCGGGGGAATGCAGGCCATGACCGGCAATCAGTTCACCCCGATTGAGGGCGGCTGCATGAATGCGCACACACATCTGCTGCCCCCTGGCCTGAGGTGTATCCACCTCTCGCATCTCCAGCCGCATGTGATCACCATCGGTGCGGATCCAATAAGACTTCATGACTGCTTGCTCCTTGATACGCGCCGCTCTAACGGCGCTCTGTGATGAAACCGATCTGTCGCAGGCCCGCCTGCTGCACGGCCGCCATGGCCTGGGCCACGCGTTCGTAGCGAACCGCACGATCGCCCTTGAGTTGCACCTGCGGTTGGGGGTCACGCGCGGCCTGTTCGCGCAGCCGTGACTGCAAGGCATCGTCGGACACCCGCGTGTCGTTGAGGTAAAAATCCCCCTGCGCATCGACCGTGATGCGCACGATCTGCGCCGGTGCGTCTGCCGGTTGATGCGATACCCGAGGCAATTGCACCTGCACCGCATGCTACATCACGGGCACTGTGATGATAAAAATGATGAGCAACACCAGCATGACATCCACCAGCGGAGTCATGTTGATCTCGCTCATCACCGCGTCATCGTCCTCACGCCATTGAAAAGCCATGGGCCACCTCTCAGCGCGGTGTCACGCGCGCGCCGGTGACCTGCAAGGCGTGCAAATCATGCGCAAAGCGTTTGAGTGAAACCAGCGCGGTCTTGTTGGCCCGCACCAGCGCGTTGTAACCCAGCACGGCGGGAATGGCCACGGCCAGCCCCAGCGCGGTCATGATGAGGGCCTCGCCAATGGGACCCGCCACCTGGTCGATGGTGGCCTGCCCCGCCTGACCAATGCCCATCAAGGCATGGTAGATGCCCCAGACAGTGCCAAACAGACCCACGAATGGCGCGGTCGAGCCTACCGAGGCCAGGAGAATCAAGCCCGATTGCAATTGGGCCATGGTGTGATCCAGTGCGTTTTGCAACACGCGCGTCACCCAGTCGCTGACATCTAAGCCATCGCGCACATGGGGCGTGGCGTCGTGGCGCTGAACATGCGCCAGGGCCTGTTCGGCCTGTTCAGCCAAATGACGATAGGCATTGCTCACCTGCTGCGGCCCTAGCGCCTGCAAGCCCTGCTGGATGGAGGCACTGTTCCAGAAGTTCTCCACTTGCCTGGCCTGGCGCCGCAGTTGCCACACGTCCAGGGTCTTGAGCACCATCACCACCCAGGAAGCCAATGACATGGCCAACAGCAGCAGGGCCACGAATCGGGTCACACCGTCGCCTTGCTGCCACACCTGAATCAGTCCGCTTGATGCACTCACGTCATTCACTCCAATTGAAATTGAATGGGCACGTTGACCCACATGGCTTCAGGCACATCACCCCGGCGGCCAGGCACAAAACGCCAGCCCATCACGGTTTGCAAGGCCACCCGATCCAGACGATCGTGGCCGCTGCTGGATTGCACCTCGGATTTTTGGGGCACCCCGTCCACGCCAATGAGCACCCGCACCAGCACCCGCCCCTGCTCACCTAACCGTCGGCTGATGGCGGGATACGCTGGCGGCGGATTGTTGAGATAGGCGGCCTGAGAGGAAGGCATCAACAGCGCTGGTGAAGGTGCAGTATGGGGGGCGCGCGCACCTGCGGAACCCGCGGAAGTCTCTGCGGTCACGGCAGAACTTGTTCCCGTGGTTGAACTCAGCACGGATGCGGTCGATGCCGAGGACGGCAGCACCGACTCGGGCGTGGGTGATGGCAAAGGGGGTGTCGATGGACGGTTGACAGGCGTGAGGTGGGATGGTGTTGAAACTGGCTCGGCCCGGGGGGGCGATGGCAACCGAGAGGCTACGGGCGGTACTGGCGCGCGCGCGGGCGGTGGCACCACCTCTGGCGCGGGCGTCACCACGCTGATCAAGGTCACCGGCATCACACGCGGCCAGGACGCGCGGCCCAAGCCGGCCTGTAACCACCACAGCGCAGCCAGATGCCCCACCACCACGGCGGCCAGCACCCCTCCCCGCGAACGTCCCTGCAAGCTGCCTGCCTTCATGGCCCGGGATGGTAACTCACGCCCTCAGTCCGGCTTGATGTTGCCCTCTTTCACCACACGGCTCCACAAGGCAATATCGCTCTTGAGCAGTTTGTCGAGTTCGGCGGGCGTGGAGGACACAGGCAACAAGCCCAGACGCAAGAAACGCTCGCGCACATCGGGGCGTTGCAACAGCGCAGCCACCGCTTGATTCAGCTTGTCCACCTGTGCCGGTGGCGTACGTGCAGGCAGGAAAAAAGCCAGCCACTGTGCGGTGACGTAACCTGGCAACCCCTGCTCGGCCACCGTGGGCAGATCCGGCAATTCAGGGTTGCGCTTGGCACTGGTCAGCCCCAAGGCCTTGACCCGACCAGCCTTCATGTTGGGCACGGCCGAGCTGTAGGCATCAAACATCACTTGCAAGTGACCGGCCAGCAGATCCTGCACCGCCGGCCCCTGCCCCTTGTAGGGCACATGGGTCATCTGCACTTTGGCCAGGTTGGCAAAAAATTCGGCGCCCAGGTGATAGGTACTGCCCATGCCAGAGGAGCCATAGTTGAGCTTGCCGGGGTTGTCTCGGGCATAGCGGATGAATTCCTGCACCGTGTTGGCGGGCACCGATGGATGCACCACCAGAACGTTCTCGATGGCCGCCACTTGCGAGACGGCGACAAAATCCTGAATCGGATCAAACGGCAGCTTGGGCATCAGCGCCACGTTGGCCGCCATGATGCTGCTGGTGCCAAACAAGATGGTGTTGCCGTCCGGCGCCGCCTTGGCCACAAACTCTGCGCCGATGGCACCCGTCGCACCAGCCCGGTTGTCCACAATCACGGGGCGACCCAGACTTTGTGTCAACAAAGGCGCCATCACCCTTGCCGCCACATCGGTGGGGCCGCCGGTGGCAAAGGGCACCACCAACCGGATCGGCACCTCGGTCTGCGCCATGGCCGCCGCACTGATCCACACACTCAAACATGCCCACCACCAACGTCGCCACATGGTTCTTCCTTTCCAGATGATTTCAAATGGCCCAGCCACGGGCACGTTGCACGGCTTCATGCCAACGAGCCTGCTTGGCCCGACGTGCCACCTCGCTCAGGCCCGGTTCAAAGCGTCGATCAACTTGCCACAGACCAGCGATCTCTTGCCCATCGCGCCACACGCCGCAGGCCAGGCCGGCCAGATAAGCCGCGCCCAGGGCAGTGGTCTCCGTGACCTTGGGTCGCACCACCGGCACGCCCAGCAAATCCGCTTGCAATTGCATCAGCAAGTTGTTGCAGCTGGCGCCGCCATCCACGCGCAACTCCCGCAAGGGCACGCCGGCATCACGCGACATGGCGTCAAACACATCGGCGGATTGCAGGGCGATGGCTTCCAGCGCTGCTCTGGCGATATGGGCACGCCCCGTCCCCCGCGTCAATCCCACCAAGGTGCCGCGAGCATGGCTATCCCATTCAGGGGTGCCAAGGCCCGTGAAGGCGGGCACAAGATAGACGTCCTCCGTGTCCACCACACTGGCCGCCAGCGTCTCCACCTCGGCGGCATGCTGAATCATTTGCAAGCCGTCGCGCAACCACTGCACGGTGGCACCGGCCATGAACACCGAACCTTCCAGACAATAAGCGGTCTGGGATGCACCCTGGGGCCCCTGCCACCCCACGGTCGAGAGCAGCCGATGCTGGCTGGTCACCGCTTGCTGCCCCGTGTTCATCAACATGAAGCAACCCGTGCCGTAGGTGTTCTTGGCCATGCCGGGTTCAAAGCAGGCTTGACCAAAGGTAGCGGCTTGCTGGTCCCCGGCCACCCCCGCGATGGGCAAGGTCAGTCCCAGCACGTCGGGGCTGGTCTCACCCAGTACGCCGCTGGAAGGCACCACGCGGGGCAACACGGAAGGCGGGATGTTCAGCAGCGTCAACAGCTCGGTATCCCAC
>VEQI01000023.1 GCA_018883305.1 Limnohabitans sp.
GCGGTAGACTGTCGAAGGAGGAGGCAGGGGGGCTCATCAAGGGCGCAGAGGCGTCAGAGCCAGTGGGGACGGTATGGGGCATGCGTCATTGTCCCGCTTTCTGGGCAGGGTTCCTAGGCGCGTTCCATCAAAGCACGGCCAATCCGTCCACGTTTCACGGTGGGTTTGGGGCAAACGCCTCGCGGCAACTCGAACCAGTGGCGAACATCTTCCTCCAGGCCCACGCCGTGCATGAAGTTGTAAATGGCTTTCTTCAGGCCTTGACCCAGCACGTCATGGTCCACCCCGGGGGGCATCGGCGTGGGGTCGATGAACGCAATATCGTTTTTGGCAAAGGTGACCGGGGGCAGGGGCACCAATTGCACACCGTAGGCCTGGGGATTCTGCCCCACGGGTGAGTGCACCGTGCAGACAAAGCGGTGGAAAAATCCGCTGTGGATGCATCCGTTTTCAAAGAGTTGCCGCACGTATTCCAGGGCATACACGGTGTCTTGAACGGTCTGCGTGGGAAAGCCATACATCAGGTAAGCATGTACCAAGATGCCCGCCTCGGCCATGCCGCGTGTGACGCGCGCCACCTGATCCACGGTGACACCCTTTTGCATCAAGGCCAGCAGCCGGTCCGAGGCCACTTCCAGTCCCCCAGACAGGGCGATACAACCACTTTGGGCCAACAACTCGCTGAGTGCCGGCGTGAAGGTTTTTTCAAAACGAATGTTGCCCCACCAGCTGATTTGTACTTGTCGACGCAGCAACTCCTCTGCCAGCGCCTTGAGCATTTTGGGTGGAGCCGCTTCATCCACCAAATGAAAGCCCGTCTGTCCGGTCTCGGCCACGATGCGCTCGATGCGGTCCACCAGCGTGCTGGCGCTGGCGGTTTCATAGCGGCTGATGTAGTCCAGACTCACGTCGCAGAAGCTGCATTTTTTCCAGTAGCAGCCGTGGGCCACGGTCAGCTTGTTCCATCGTCCGTCGCTCCACAGCCGGTGCATGGGGTTGAGCATGTCCAGCAGACTCAGGTAGTCATGGATGGGCAAGCCGTCCCAGGTGGGGGTGCCGATGTCCTCAAACGGAATGTCTGGCTCGGGCCAGTTCAAGAAGCGAACGCGTCCGTCTTCACGCACAAAGGTACGTACCAGACGTTCGCGGCTGCGCTGGCCTTGCAGATGTTCCACCAGGGAGAGCAGTGGTCGCTCGCCTCCATCCAGGGTGATGAAATCCACCAGGTCAAACAAACGTGGCTCAGACAACTCGCGCAGCTCGGTATTGACAAAACCACCCCCCAGGCCAATGCGCACCTGTGGGTGGTGTTGACGGATGGTTTGCGCGATGCGCAAGGCACCATACACAGAACCCGGAAAAGGCACGGACAGCAACACCAATTGGGGCTGATGCTGCGCCATCGCCGCCAGGGTGAGATCCGAAAGTGTCTGGTCCACCAGATTGTGCGGGGCGGCCAAAGCCTGAGCCAGTGGGTCGAAGCTGGGTTGCGCGGCCGCCAGGCTTTCGGCGTAGCGCACAAATTCAAAGCGTTCATCCACGGCATCGCGCAGCACATCGGCAATGTCGTTCAGGTACAGCGTGGCCAGATGGCGTGCGCGGTCCGATTGACCCAGGGCGCCAAAGGCCCAGCCCAGCGGGTCACCGGTTTGCTCGTCATCGTAGGCATCCAGCGCGGCAAAGCGTGGCCCCTCGGGCAGAAACCCCCGAGAGGCAATGCGATGAGCCAGCGTGCTGTCACGTCCTTGAAGAAAGGCGATCACTCGGTCTATGGTGTGCGCATAGCGATCAAAGTGGTCAAGAAAAACATTGACCGGACCGCTGCGGTCTTCCACCGGCAGCGCTTGAGCAGCCTCACGCAAGGCGCTCAGGCCATCCCGGCTCATGAGTTTCAGCACCAGCGCCAGTGCCAAGTCCGTTTGTACCGCCGCCACACCGCGAGCACGTAAGAACCCCGTGAGATAGGCGGTGGAGGGGTAAGGGGTGTTGAGCTGGGTCATCGGGGGGATGAGGCTCAACACCTTGATGGGGGTGCTGATGGGCGGGCTGGACATGGCCCGCTATTCTGGCCTATTCAAAAGCCGTAAACCGCGCGCGGATGATCCACCAGAATTTGCCGACGGGTTTCGACATCGGGCACCCACGCGGTCAGCAAGTCAAACAGATCGCCGTCATTGGGCATCTGGCGTCCGTTCATGTTCACATGGGGCCAGTCGCTGCCCCACAGCAAGCGCTGTGGGGCCTGGCGTGCCAATTCAAGCGCCAGCGGCGTGACACTGGCGTAGGGGAAATGGCCTGGATCACACCGCATGGGTCCAGACAGCTTGACCCAGGTTCGACCGGTCTGCAACATGCGCAGCAAGCAGGCGAAGGCAGGTTGATCGGTGCCACCGGCAGCGGGGATGGCCGCAAAGTGATCCAGCACCACGGGCACCGGCAGGTCCAGCAACTCGCGTTCATGGGTCAGCAGGTCTTCACGCCAGGGGTAGAACTGCACATGCCAGCCAAAGTCCGCCACCAGATGCGCCACGCGTTTGGACAACCTGGGCAACGCGCCCTGATGCCCCGCACTGACGAACCGAGCGCCCCGCACACCCAGACGGTCCAGCCGGGCCACATGCGCACGGGTTACGTCATCGGGCAGCAGCGCCACGCCGCGAAAGCGTGTGGGGTACTGCTCCAGCACTTCTTCCAGGTGACGTGTGTCGGGGCCATAGCCACCACCGCTCACCACCACCGCACCGGCCAGGCCCAGGACTTCTTGCATGGCGATCTGGGTCTCGGGCAAGGCATCCGCCGAGGTGTAGCGACTGCCTGGATGAAAGGGGTGGCGACTGGCGGGGCCGAACAGGTGGACATGGCAGTCGATGGCACCGATCGGAGCTGGCGTTGCGGGCCGGCGTGGGTGCGGGTCGGGTGGCTGCGTGAGCGGGGGTGTGGTGGAGGCAGACGGATGGGCAGTCATGATCGTGACGTCGTTTCTTCAATCGGCTTTGATGTGCGCGCGCTTGACCACCTCGGCCCATTGCTTGAGCTCGGTGTCGATCAGACGCTGGAATTCTGCGGGCGAGCTGCCCACCACCTCCACCCCATCCGCCTCAAAGCGCTTGACGATGGCGGGATCGGTCAGCACCTGACGCAAGCCGCGATGCAAGGTGTCCACCACGTCGCGGGGTGTCCCCGCCGGTGCCAGGACACCCATCCACAAAATGCCTTGATAGCCAGGCAAACCAGACTCGTCAATGGTGGGCACCTCGGGCATCAAGGGTGAACGCTTGAGGCTGGCAATGGCCAAGGGTTTGATGCGACCGGCACGCACATGACCTGCGGAGGTGGCAATGGTGTCGAACTTCACCGCCACCGTGCCCGCCAGCACGTCATTGAGCGCGGGCGCCGCGCCTTTGTAGGGAATGTGGGTGAGTTGCAGGTTGAGCTTTTGCAGCAACAACGCCATGGTGATGTGGGGCAGAGTGCCGTTGCCGGCGGAGGCGTAGTCCAATTTGCCGGGGTGGGCTGACGCGTATTTCACAAAGCCGTTGAAATCCGAATAGGGCTGCGCTGCATGAACGATCAGCAACTCTGGAATCTGCGCCACCAGGCTAACCGTGGTGAGATCGCGCACGGTGTCAAAGCCCAGCTTGTCATTCAGTGCCGGGTTGATGGTGTGGTTGGGCGTGGTGAACAGCAGGGTGTAGCCATCAGGAGCTGACTTCACCACGCGCTGGGTGGACACGGCGCCGCCAGCGCCTGGGACGTTTTCCACCACCACGGGTGTGTTCAAGACCACGGCCAGTTGTGCCGCCACCGTTCTGGCCACGGCATCCACCGTGCCTCCGGCTGGAAAGGGCGCCACCAGCTTGATGGGCTTGTCCGGGTAGGCCGCATGCGTGAGGAGGGCCGTGCTGGCCAGGGTGAGGGCCAGTGCCATGTGTCGCCAGCAGGCAAGTGTGAAGGCCATGTGCATGTCTCCTTTGCGAGGGCAGGGCGCCGGGGGGATGCGCCGCTTGCAGAAGCTTAGTGTCTCAGAGTGTCCGTCGCGTAAAGCGATGTAGCGCGCGTCTGTGACAGTTTTGCCTTCGTGCGCTGGTGGTGACAATTGCATTCCCGGGGCGCAGTCCTTAGACTGGCCGCTTCCTGAGTCAAGGCTTCGCGCAAGGCAAGCCATGGAGATTGCATGACCCCTCATTCACACGCAAGTGGCACACACCGTCGCGACTTCCTCACCGCAGTGGCGGCCATGGCCATGGGCGGTTTTGCCCATGCGCAGTCCAGCTACCCCACGCAGCCCGTGAAGATCGTGGTGCCCTTTGGCCCCGGCGGACTGGCCGACATTTCCACCCGACTGGCGGGGCAGAAGCTGGCCGAACGATTGGGGCAGCAAGTGGTGGTGGACAACCGCGCCGGGGCGGGCGGGGTGGCTGCTGCATCGGTGGTGAGCAGCGCGCCCCATGACGGGCACACCCTCATTTTGTTCAGCAACGGCACCTCCATTGCGAAGACCTTGCTCAAGCTGCCCTACGATCCCCAGACCGACTTCGTGCCCGTGTCCTCGCTGGCGTATTTCGATCTGAATATTCTGGTGGGCAAGAACAGCCGTTTCACGGATTTGAAATCCGCGTTGGCGGAAGGCGCGCGCCGGCCGCTGAATCTGGGAACCATCAATCCTGGCAGTACCCAGCATCTGTCCGCTGAGCTGTTTCGCTCTGTCTCCGGCATTCAGGCCACCATGGTGCCCTTCAAGACGTCCGGTGAGGTGCAGCTGGCCTTGCAGCGTGGTGACATCGATCTGGGCTTTGAGTCGTATGCGGCCTTGCGTGCTGGCATTGACAGTGGCGATCTGCGCGCGCTGGCCACCACGGGGCCCACCCGCACGCCCTGGTTGCCGCAAGTCCCCACCACGCGTGAGGCCGGTCTGCCCGACTACGAGGTCACCGGCTGGAACGCGCTCTACGCGCCCAAAGGCACGCCGCAACAGGTCATCGACGTATTGGCCCAAGGTTTGCGAGACGTCATTGCCGTTCCTGAAATGCGCAAGCGCATGCAGGACCTGGGGATCGAACCCCGAACAAGCACCCCCGCTGAAATGGCCGCCGTGTTTGAACGCGACCGTCGCAAGTGGGCGCAAGTGATTCAACAAGCCAACATCAAGGACACCGCTCGATGACCGAGGACATCAAGGCCCCCCGCACCTTCATTCAGCAACCCGACGCACCGTTGGTGGACACCCATGTCCATGTGTTTCGTCGCGGCATGCCGCTGGTGCCCAATCCCCGACATGCACCCCACTATGAGTTCACCGCAGAACAACTGGAAGACACGCTAGACGCGCATGGCGTGAAGTTCTGCGTGATTGCCGCGGCCAGTCCCTGGGGAGACTGCAATGACTACGTGGTCCAATCACTGCGTACCCGTCCCCTGTGGCGGGGCACGGTGATCCTGGATCCGGAAACCACCACGCGCCAGGAACTCGATCAACTGGCGCGTGATGGCATTGTGGGCGTGCGTCTGTCCTTTATCACCCATCGTGAGTTGCCAGACCTGGACACCTGGGCCTGGCGTCGGTTTCTCTGGCGCTTGGCCGACCTGGACTGGCACGTGCACCTGCACCTGGACGGACCACGCATTCCCCAGGTGTTGCCAGCGCTGGAGCGTGCGGGGGTGAAGATCGTGATCGACCATATGGGTCGTCCCGATCCTGTGCTGCGTGAGCGCTGCGCCGGCTTTCAAGCCGTGGTGAATTCGGTTCAGAAAGGACGCACCTGGGTGAAGCTGTCGGGCGGCTATCGACTGGGCGACCATTCGGCGGAACTGGCGCGTGAATTATGTCGACAGCTGGGGTATGAGCGCATGCTCTGGGCCAGTGATTGTCCTTTCGTGGGCGTGGAATCCACCACCTATCGCAGCACTGTGGAGTGGCTGGACCGTGCAGTGCCCGATGCCGCCCATCGCCGCATGCTGGGCCTGAACGCCATTGATCTGTACTTTCGTGGTGTGCCACCTGCGCGATGATCATCACCGACGCTCAAGTGCATGTGTGGGAGGCGCCCTCACCGGAGCGCCCCTGGCCCGATGGCAGCCAGCAGGCCACCGCCTTTGTGGCCGTGCCGGGTGCCCGCGCGCACCGTGTCGAGCCCATCGGGTCGACCGAGATGGTGGAGATGATGGACACCGCAGGCGTTCATCGCGCCATCATCGTGCCGCCTTCGCCAGCAGGTGATAGCAACCTGTGTGCCCTGGAAGCGGCAGCGCAATACCCCGACCGGTTTCGAGTCATGGGGCGATTCAATCCCTTGCAGCCCGATGCATCCGCAGCGTTGTCCACCTGGCTCACACAGCCCTACATGGCCGGCATCCGGATGACGTTTCATCGTTCACCCTGGGACGCCTGGCTGGATGATGGCTCGCTCGATCCTTTCTGGGCGGCGTGTGAGCGGTTTCAGATTCCTTTGATGCTGTTGATGCCAGCCAGGCTCGATGCCTTGGACCGTGTGGCTCAGCGTTACCCTGCATTGACACTGATCATCGATCACCTGGGACTTCACAGCCACCACCGCGATGCCGATTGCGCGTCCAGCTTTCAGCAGTTGCTGTCGCTGGCCCGTCATGAGAATGTGTCGGTCAAGGCCAGTGCGGTGCCATGCTACACGCAGGAGGCCTATCCCTTTGAGGGCTTCAAGCCGTATTTGCGCGCCGTGTATGAATCTTTTGGGCCACAGCGAATGTTCTGGGGTTCGGACGTTTCACGCTTGCCTTGCAGCTACCGTGACGCGGTGACCCATTTCACGCAGACGTTGGACTTCATTTCGCCAGCCGATCTGCCCTGGGTGATGGGTGGCGCGTTGTCCAGGTGGCTGCGCTGGGATTGAGCCTGTGCTGTGGTGTGCAGGGCATCCGCTTGCGCAGTACACGTGCTCACACATGGACGGGCAGTAAGCGCCCTCACAGAGGCGCTTTCTCCAAAGCATCCAGCGGCACGGGCTGCCTGGCCGTGGTGATCAACACCTGATCATTCACCAAGGCCACATCCTTGGGGCATAGAACAGGCAAGACCACCATGGTTTGCTTGAGTGACTTGCTCAGTTCCTCTGCGATGAGTCGCCCCATCACGTCACTGGTGCCACCCGCCGGGAAAGGCACGATCAGCTTGAGGGGCTTGTTGGGGAAGTCGCTTTGTGTCCAACAGTGGCTGACCAGGGCGGATGCAAGCAGGCAGGTGCTGATGAAGAGATGACGACGATTCATGAGAAGCCTCGATGGGTGACCGTGGCATTCTGGTCGTCAATCCGGGACGCAAGACAAGCCGGCAGGTCATGCTCGGGCCATTCCAGGCTTGCGTCTCAAATGGCGGGACAGATACGAGAGTTGAGTGTGGGACTCACGGAGCGCATGATCCATGGCGCCCCGACTGTCACTTGGCCTTTTGATAGCCCGTGCGCAACACAGGTGTGAGCGCCCCATAGCGCGGCCACTCCAGCAAGACCCCTTGTGAGCGAAGCAATTGCTGAAAGGCCTGCAGATGATCGGGTTGTGCTCGCACAGCGCGAGGTGGCAGTTGTTGAGCCAGCGCATAAGCGGCCAGCGAGCCCGCGGCTTCACCAATGCTCCATTCCGTGGCGTGTTCACGGTACGCGCCGCTGGTGATGCGGGTGGTGCCGATGTTCTTGCAAGCCGGGATCAGGTTGTCCACGCGCTGGGGCAACAACGCGCCCAGGGGAATTTGAAACGGATACGAATCAATGTCCACCGTGTTGCGCCCGCGCGTGCTGGGGTGCAGGTCAATGCGGTAGGCACCAATGCCCACGCTGTCTGCAAAGGGCTGTGCCGAATCCAGTCCTGCGCGCGCTGTCACACCAATGTGTTGCTCCAGCACCGTGAACTCGGCCAGGATGCGACGCCCCTCTCGCCAATACACCTGTTGCGCCAAGCCGTCTTGCGTGCCCAGCACATCGCCGCGCAAGCGCAGGCCGGGATAGCCCGTGCCGCCATCATGACGGGGTGCTTCGGTTTGCATCCAGTAAAAAAATCCCAGACTGAATTGGCGCGCCTCATGCAACGCCAGCTGCTCGTCCGCTTCACTCACCCCGATCAAGGGGCGCTCCCAGTAATCCATCTGCGGCCAATTGGCCAGGGTGATGTCGCTGGGGTAGGCGCCGGGCTGAAAGTGTCCACGCCAGGCAATGCGCCGCGCATGCCACAGGTCGTACAGGCCAGGCTCGTCCGTGGGGCCCACAAACAGCGGTCGCACACGCGGCTGATGGGTCACGAAGTCGGACAACGTCCAGCTGTACTGGGCGTTGGGCCAGCAGTCCAGTTGCAGGGTTCGGAATCGATCGTAGCCCTCGGGCTTGTCAATGACGTGGTGTTCGTGCGGGTGGTAGTCCATGGCGAAACACCAGGTCACGGACTGTTGATCCCAGGGATCTGCCTCAGGCAGGGCGTGTGGTTCTTGGGTCTGTGATTGTGCTTCGGCGCCAAACACGTGTTCCACCTGGGCCATTTCCAGCAAATCACCGGTTTCAGTGGCGTCGATCAACAGCGAAGTGGCCAGCAGCACGGTCTGCCCAGACGTCAGGTCAAGCAGATGCACCGCCGTGATCCGGTCGCCCTGTGTTTCCACACGCATGGGGCGATGCTGACGCAGCACCCGCAGTTGCCCCTTGGCCTCCCACGGGGCCAGCAGTTCATCCAGAACCCGTGCAGCCACCCATGGTTCATGGCACAGCGTGCTGACATTGCCGGCCCCAGGGTTTAGGCAATAAGTCTGCGCGGCTGCGTCCGTCAGTGGTAGATGGCGACGGTAGTAGTCTCGGATAGCGCGGCGCAGATGGGCGTAACTTTGCGAGGCCGTGAGAGATTCGATCCACGGGTACTCATCTGGAGGAACAGCTTGTGCTGTGAGCTGACCACCCAGCCACTGCAGCGTCTCTGTCAGCACCACGGTTTGTCCCAGACGCAGTGCGGCCAAAGCAGCGGAAACACCGCCGAGTCCACCACCCACGATGACCAGCGCGGCTTGCCCCTCTTGCTGTTGCGACATACTCAATCCACCTTGATGCCCATGCGACGAATGGCTTCGCCATAGCGCAAGGTGTCGGACTCGATCAGCTTTTGAAATTCCTCGGGCGTGCCGCCACCGGCTTCCAGCCCCAGGCTGCTGAGCTTGTCACGCATGTCACTCAGTCGCAGTATCTGGTTGAGTTCGGTGTTCAGTCGGGCCACGATGGGCGAGGGCGTGCTGGCGGGCGCCATGAGGCCAAACCAGCCAATCACCTCAAAGTTGCGAAGCCCTTGCTCGATGGCCGTGGGCACTTCCGGGAGGGCAGAACTCCGCGTGCGTGACGTGACTGCCAGCGCACGCAGCTTGCCGGACTGAAGGTGAGGCAGGGCACTGGAAGGAATTTCAAAGCCCACTTGCACCTCACCTGCCAACAACGCTGTCAGGGCAGGGCCAGAGCCTTTGTAGGGCACCTGGACCATGTCCACGCTGGCGTCCTTTTTCAGGAACTCGGCAGACAGCGCGGTGGTGGTGGCTCCTCCGCCACCCGCGGCGTAATTCAACGTGCCAGGGGATTTGCGAGCGGCCGCCAACAGCTCACCCAGCGACTTCCAAGGTTGCGCACTGGGCGTGACGATGACCACGGGTGTGGCGGCCAGCTTGGCCACGGGTGCAAACGCTTTGACCGGGTCGTACCGCAAATTGCCATACAACGCGCCACTGCCGGCATGCCCCGAGGTGACAAACAACAGTGTGTGACCATCGGCAGGTGCCGCAGCCACGGCCGCGCTGGCAATCGTGGCGCCTGCGCCGGGTTTGTTGTCGATCAGCACGGGTTGACCCAGAGCCACGCTGAGCTTTTGGGCCACTGCGCGCGCCAGGATGTCCGCAGAGCCACCGGGTGCAAACCCCACCACCAGCGTCACTGGTTTGGTGGGCCAGGCAGGGGATTGCGCACCCGCCAAAGTGGCCAATCCGCCCAGGAGAGTAGCCACGATGGTGCGGCGATGAAGAAGGTGATGTTGAAGAGACATGGGGTACCTGCAAGTGAAAGTGCCGCTGGGCGGTGTGGTCCGTATCCTAGTGGAAGGTCAAGGCGTTGGCGCGTGGGCAGTCAGATAACGCCGGTGCAGATGCATCGCCAACGGGATGGTGGTCAGTGCCGTGATCGCCGTGCCCACCGTGGCCCAGGTGACACTGGTGACATCGCCTAAAAAACCAAATGCAATGGGGGCCAATGCACCAGCACCAATGGTGCCTGTATAGAACAGTGAAAAGGCCCGCTCGATCCGCTCGTCGGCACGGGTGAGCTCGGGGACCGTGCCGTAGAGCACGGAAGAGGTCCCGTTGAGCATCAGGCCCAGCAGTGGCAACAGCCCTAGCGCCCCGTTGAGCGGCATCGCCAGCACGGCCAGAATGGCCAGCGCCGAGCCACCTTCGGTGGCCAGCACCACCCAGAGCAGACCATGGCGCTCACCGAGCCAGCCGCACGCAAATTTGCCAAACGCCCCCCCGATGAACACCAGGGCCAGGCCCAGGCCGATCAGCGGCATGGAGGCGCCCTTGTCCTGCAACAGGAAGGGCAAAAAAGTGAGGAAGCCCATACGGGTGGCACTGTCCAGCACGCCAATGGTGAACAGCCATGAAAAGCCGCCTGTGGCACGCCCATGGGCTTGGGTCGGTTGAGCCTTGGGCAGGGCGACCGAGACACGCGGCATGTAGAGCGCGATACCGGCGGCCACCAACAACCCGATACCCGCCATCCACCCCAAGGACGCTCGCCAGGTGAGGAGCGTCAACAGCAGCGACAACACTGCGGGTAGCGCCGCCTTGCCGACATCGCCACCAAAGTTGTAAATGCCCAAAGGTCCGCGAGATCGTTCGCCGTATGCACGCGCCACCGCGGCGGATGCCAGAGGATGTTGTGTGCTGGAGCCGATGCCGCTCAGCACCAGCGCCAGGCACAAGCCCACCAGTCCGCTGGTGAATCCGGCCAGCCCATAGCCGATGGCAGCCAGTGCCGTGCCAGCTGCCAGTACCTGCACACTGCCCCAGCGCTGAGCCAGGGCAGCAGCCCAGACTTGCAGCCCGGCCATGGCGCCGCTGTAGAGTCCGCGCAGCAAGCCAAGCAAACCATAGCTGAGCGCAAATTCGGTTTGCCAAACCGGCAACAGGACATAAATCATGTCCGTGAAACCATCATGCAGGGCATGGGCCGTGCTGGCCGTGGTCAAGGTCCGACGTGACGTTTCCAAGTCAGGACGCTGTTCATCTTCAGGTGAAAGCACGCTCATGAGCGCAAGAGCTTAATGCCAGCGCCACCGGAACTCAAGCACTGCCCCAGACGCTGTTAGCCAACCGATAAAACACCCAGCTGGTGCACCAGGCCAGCACCAGCGGCCACACAACCGACAGGGTCGTGAAGCGCCAGTTTCTGGATTCCGCCTGAATGGTGGCAATGGCGGACACACACGGGGTGTAGATCAGCGCAAACAGCATGAAGCTGTAGGCTTGCGTCCAGTGGATCTGCTGGGCCAGCGCCTGCACAAGTCCTTGGCCCTCCAGTCCGTAAATGACCGCCAACGATCCGATCACAATTTCCTTGGCGACAAACCCAAACAGCAGCGCAATGGTCAAACGCGGATCAATGCCCAGCGGGCTGAGCAAGGGGTCCAGCCAACGCCCGATCAGGCCGGCCCAGCTGTCCAGGCTGCCTGGCTCGACACCCACGGGCAAGTGCGTGAGGACCCAGACCAGGATCACCCCCAGCATGATGAAGCGTGTGGCACGGTGCAAGAAATGATGCACCTCCTGCCAGCCGCGAAGGGCCACTTGTCGCCAGGTGGGGAAGCGGTATGGCGGCATTTCCAACACGAAAGGTTCGTTGTTGACATATTGCCGTTTGAAGATCAGTGCCGTGAAGACAGAGGCCAGGATGCTGATGACATACAGCGAGAACAGCACCCATGGCGCCTGCGCCGTGGTGAACAGCGCAGCGGTGAAAAACACAAAGACTTGCAGCCGCGCAGAGCACAGCGAAAACGGAATGGTGAGCATGGTCAGCAAGCGCAAGCCGCGCGAACGGATCACCCGCGTGCCCATCAAGGCCGGCACGTTGCAGCCAAACCCCATCAGCAGCATGACGAAACTGCGTCCATCCAGGCCGAAGCGGGCCATCAGCGCATCCATCAGAAAAGCCGCGCGTGACAGATAGCCCGAATCCTCAATGAGACCCAAAAAAGCAAAGAACAGCACGATGAGTGGCACAAAGCTGGCCACGGTTCCCAGACCGTTGTACAGGCCATCGAGCAGCAAGCCTTGAAGCAGTGGCGGCCAGGCACTGAGCCAGGGCTCCAGGAATTGCGAGCGTCCTTCGCTGAACAACCAGGACATGCCATCTTGCAAAGGCTTGCCCAGGACGAACACCGCCTGAAACACCAGCAGCATCACGCTGAAGAAAATGGGCAAACCCAGCACGGGGTGCAGCAGCACCCGGTCCAGACGTTCCGTGAGTTGATGCGTGGCCTGCGCTGGCGTCTGGGTATGACGTTCAAAGATGGCTGACAACTGCGGTGGGGTCAGCGGCGTGACGTCAGGTGTTGTTGATTGCAAGGCCTGACGGATAGCGCCTTGCAGGTGCTCTACGCCCTGACCGTATTTGGCGGAAAGCAAACACACCGGACAGCCCAGTGCCTGACGCAGACCATCTTCATCAACGGTGATGCCCATGGACTTGGCTTCGTCTGCCATGCTCAGCACGGCCAGCAATGGAATGCCAAACGCCATCAACTCGCTGAGCAACGTGGTTTGTCGATCCAACTGGGTGGCGTTCATCACCACGATGATGAGATCGGGGCGAGACTGCCCCAGGAAGGTGGTGACGACCTGCTCATCTTCAGAATAGCCACGCAGGTCATACACGCCTGGCAAATCCACCAACTGCACGATCTGGTTCCCCATCAGCAGTTTGGCGGCATAAAGATCGACCGTGATGCCCGGCCAATTGCCCACTTTGGCGTGTGCGCCGGTGAGACGGTTGAACAGTGTGGATTTGCCCGTGTTGGGCATGCCCACCAGGGCCACGTTTTTCATACGGGAATTGTCAGGCAGCGAGGGCCTGGGTCGACAGGACTTGGATCTTGGCCGCCTCGGAGCGACGCAGGATGACTTCGGTGGTTCCCGCACGCAGGTGCAGGGGACCGTTCAAGCCCGCGCGTCGCAGCACATGAACTTCTTTCCCGACGGCCAGGCCCAGGGCGCTCAAACGTGCGCGCAAGTCATTGTCCGCATTCACGCCTTGAATGAGCACCCGTGAGCCGGGGGGCAGTTGAGCCAAGTTGCCGTGGAAGTCCGTCATGTCCTAAATCGCCTGAGGCGCTGATTTGAACCTCGGCAGGCCGAGGTGGGTTTGACCTAAATCATAACCATTCCCATTTGAGCCTCCATGTTATTGCAAATGAGATGGATTCGCATTTAGAATAAATTCTATTCGGTTCAAAGCAGGAAGACAAGCGTGGTCAAGCAATGGGTGAGGTGGCTGGTGATGGGCGGCGTGTGGACGCTGTTGCAGGCCTGTGGTGGTCAAGCACCAACATCCGACAACGCCGCGCCACTGAGTGAGGCCGCCTCGCTGGGACAGGTGATCTTCCATGACGAAGCGTTGTCAGCTTCGGGCCAAATGTCTTGCGCCACTTGTCATGACCCGACACGTGGACATGCATCGCCTTTTGATTCCCCCGTGGTCTTTGGTGGTCCGTTGTTCCAGAAAGACCAGGCCCTCACGGATAAGCGGGCCGAAGTATCCGGAATGCGGTTGCCACCGGCTATCCGATACCTGAAGTTCAACACAGCCTTTCAGCTCGACACGGATGGAACACCCATGGGCGGGTTCTTTTGGGATGGTCGCGCCAATTCATTGGCCGAACAGGCGAGAAAACCCTTTCTGGGGGCCAATGAGATGGCCAATGCCTCGGCTCGGTCGGTGATCGACAAGTTGCGCAACAGGCCCTACGCCAAACGCTTCCAGCAAGTGTTTGGCGCTGGCATCTTCAATGACGCAGAGGTGGCCCTGGATCGCGTGGCCTTTGCTCTGGAGCGATACCAGATGGAGGATGCGGACTTTGCGTCATTCACCAGCAAATTCGATGCTGTCAACGCCGGTCAGGCCACCTTCACAGCGCAAGAGCTGCGTGGACTCACCTGGTTCAACCGTGCGGACAAAGGCAACTGCACGGCCTGTCATCCCAGCACCAAGCCGGGCAACGCACCAGCGGCACTGTTCACCGATTTCTCCTATGACAGCCTGGGGGTGGCGCGCAATGCGGACATTGCAGCCAATGTGCCGGGCTTTTACGACTTGGGCTTGTGCGGCCCGATGCGCGTGGACTTGATGGCGCGTCAAGACTTGTGTGGCAAGTTCAAAGTGCCCAGCCTGAGGAATGTCGCACTACGAAAACGGTTCTTTCACAACGGTCAGTTTGACAACTTGCGGGAAGTGGTGCGGTTCTATGTCACGCGCGACATCACACCCGCTGCCTGGTATCCCGCAGATACCTACGACGACCTGCCAGCGAATTTGCGCGGCAACGTGAATGTGACCGAGGGCCCCTACAACCGACTGCCCACCCTGCCGCCCGCGTTGACGGATGCGCAGATCGATGACCTGGTGACTTTTTTGAAAACTCTGACGGATGGATATCGGCCATGAAAAACCCTTTCACACAAAACCACTGGTGGCAACGCACAACGTTTGCACTGACCTTGGTCACTGCCTGCGGTGCAAGCCTTGCACAGATCCAGTCCTCTGCCCCTCGGGTGGAAATGGCCAACGCGGAAGAAAACCGAGTCAACTTGTTTGGGTACGGTGAGCTGTATTACGCGCGCCCGCGTTCAAGTAGCGTGGATGCCGTAGCCACGGCTCGACGTGGCGTGATTGGCCTGGCTTATCGCTTCAATGAGCGAACGCGCTTTGCCTCTGAGCTGGAAATCGAAAATGCCGTGGTGTCCGCCACCGATCAAGGCGAGGTGGCGTTTGAGCAGCTTTACATCGAGCATGACATTCATGACCGACTCACGGCCAAGGCGGGGCTCTTCCTGCTGCCCATCGGCTACATGAATGAAACCCATGAGCCCACGCGCTACTACGGGGTGACACGCAATCTGGTGGAGACAGCCATCATTCCCACCACCTGGCGCGAAATGGGTATAGGGCTGCAAGGCCTGTCCGAACATGGTTTGCGGTGGAATGCCGGCGTGGTCACCAGCTTTGATCTCAACAAGTGGCCCACCGACAGTGCAGAAACCAAGGCTTCTCCCTTGGGGGCGATTCATCAGGAAGGGCAACAGGCCAAGGCGGCCTCGCTGGCCTATTACACCGCGCTCAACTACGATGGCGTTCCAGGTGTCAATGTGGGGGGCAGCCTGTTCTCTGGCGGGATTGGCCAGCGTCAACCCACCATGGCGTCCCCCAATGCCAGTGTGAATCTGACAGAGTTGCATGCCAAGTGGGACTTGGGGTCATGGGCCTTGGCTGGTTTGGTGGCCCTGGGGCGCTTCCACGATGTGGCTGCCTTCAATGCGTCTGGCGCCAATGGCAGCAATCCGGTGCCGGATGTATTTCGAGGCGCATATTTGCAAGCAGCGTATCGCTTGTGGCGACAAGGCGACTACAGCCTGGTGCCATTCACACGCTACGAGCGGGTGAACACGGCGGTGGGGTTCTCGGGATTGCCCATGGGGCTGGCACCGGCCACAGACCCGGACACACGTGTGATCACGGTGGGCGCGAGTTTTTATCTGCATCCTCAAGTGGTGCTGAAGGCGGATACGCAACGCTATTTGAATAACGCCCAGCTGGACCGCTTCAATCTTGGCATCGGTTTCCACTTCTGACATGAGCACTCGTTTGATCCATCGACGTGAGGTGCTTCGACAAACCGGGGCCTGGGGTGTGGGCGCGGGTGCGTTGCTGCCGGCCCTGGCTCATGCCGCTGTCTTCATGGAGACCGAGCAGGCCCAGCAAATCTTGATGCCAGAGGCGAATGCATTTCATCTTGTGTCGATCACCCTGGGAGAGACTGAGTGGGCCACGCTGCGTCGAGCCACGCAGACGGCAGTTCCTCGGCGGTTTTCACCCCAGGGTTGGGAAGGCATGGCGGGAGGCCAGAGCGTGGGCTGGTTCATGCTGGACCGAGTGGTAGGGAAATACGACTTGATTGACTACGCCGTGGGCTTCGAGCGTGATGGCAAGGTGCGCGGCGTGGAGGTGATGGCCTATCGGGAATCGCATGGCGCTGAAATTCGACAAGCCGCGTGGCGTGGGCAGTTCAAGGGCCGGCAAGGGCCACAGGCTTTGCGGCATGGTGATGACATCAAGAACGTCTCGGGCGCCACCTTGTCTTGTCAGCACGTGACCGAAGGGGTTCAGCGATTGAGTGTGGTGGTGAGTTGGTTGAGGCCTTCCACATGAGTGCCCGCCTGGTCCGAGCTCGACCGTTGATGGGCACACTGGTGACGATCCAGTTGGATGCCAATGACATGTTGCGTGACGTGTCGTCCATGATGGCGCAGGCCTTCGCCGTGATGGCTAGGATTGCGTCTGTCATGAGTGCGCATGACGCTCACTCCGATCTGGGACGCATGAGCCGTGCTCGGTCGGGGGAAGTGATGCAGTTGGATGTACATACTTGGCACGTGCTTCAGGCTGCCAAGCACTGGGCGGCCAAATCACATGGTGCATTCAATCCAGCACTTGCAGGAAAAGTGCTGGCGCACAAGGGGACACGGCCGGGATTGCTGGGGCACGAAGCCTTGTCCACGCATCTGGCGGATGTGGCGTTGCTGGACGATCATTGTGTCCGCATGGCTGCGCCAGTGGCGCTTGATGTTGGTGGGATTGCCAAGGGCTATGCCCTGGATCAAGCCGCTGCCGTCTTGCAGCAGCGGGGATGCCAGCGCGCTATCTTGAATGCAGGTGGTGATCTCCGCGTGGTGGGAGAACGGCGTTGGCCGGTGGAGGTCCGTCATGCCGGCACCAAGCTTCGCGATCGCAAGGGGTGCGACGTGCGCTTCATGCGTGAAGGCGCCCTGGCCACCTCGGTGATAGATGCGCGTGAAACGCAGTTTGTACGCACGGTGGCCGGGCGTGGGTGGACATGGCGCAGTGCCACTGTGTGGGCACGGGACGGCATGACGGCCGACATCCTGACGAAATGGGCCTTGCAGTCCAGCCCCTTGTGTCCGCAACTCCATACAGCACTGCGCGCACAAGGTGCCAGGATGTGGCGAACATGATGCACGGATTTCAAGTTCGCTGGGGATGGACGCGTCGCACGGCGCTGGCCTGGGCCCTTTGTTTTTTCCTGATGTGGGTCACGGGGGTGGTGCTGTACGGGTTGCCTTCGCAAGAACTGCTGGACATGTCGTCCACGGAACAAGGCATTCGACGCCTGTCCGTGGTGTTGCACGGTGTACTCACCTGGTTCTTATGCGTGCTGAGTGGTCGTGGTGTATGGGCGCATGTGCCACGAACCTGGCATCGACGAAGTCACATGCGGTCATGGTGGTGGGGCGTGCTCAGCCTGCTGGCCTTGCTGGGGCTGGTCGTGACAGGCCTGGTCCTGCTTTATGGGGCGGAGTGGCTGCATGCAAGGGTATCCACGGCGCATTTTTGGTTCGGGATGATCGCGCTGCTGGTGTTGCTGACGCATGTGAGCAGGCGCAAGGGCAACAAACCTCGCATCAAGGCTTCAACTGCTTTTCAATCGCGCTGATGAGTTTTTTGCTATCGGGCTCGGTCATGCTGTTGTAGCTGTCCACCAATCGTCCATCGCGGCCAATCAGGTACTTGTAAAAATTCCAGCGTGGCGGTGAAGCGCCTTGCGCCACCAATTGGCGGAAGAACGGATTGGCTTGATCCCCCTTGACACTTGAA
>VEQI01000305.1 GCA_018883305.1 Limnohabitans sp.
TGATGTACGTGCTGGACGAGCCCAGCATCGGCCTGCACCAGCGGGACAACGAGCGCCTGATCGGCACGCTCAAACACCTGCGTGACATTGGCAACAGCGTGCTGGTGGTCGAGCACGACGAAGACATGATCCGTGTCGCCGACCATGTGATCGACATGGGTCCCGGCGCGGGCGTGCACGGCGGGCGCATCCTGGCGCAAGGCACACCGCAAGACCTGGCGAATCACCCCGACTCCCTCACCGGCCAATACCTGGCTGGCCTGAAAAAAATCACCGGCCCCACGCGCCGCCGGGACTGGCTGCCGCTGGACCTGGCCGCCTCAACAGCGCCCAACGCATTTGCCACGCGCCCCGGCGCCCCTGCGGGGGCCACCCATGACCCCCTCCTGGGCCCAGACCCCAACCGCTACCAGTGCCTGCAAGTGCGCGGCGCCAGTGGTCATAACCTTCAGCAGGTCAGCGTGAGCATCCCGCTGGGGCTCATGACTTGTGTGACGGGTGTGTCGGGTTCGGGCAAGTCCACGCTGGTCAACGACACGTTGTATGCGGCGGCGGCAAGACAGATCCATCGGGCCCACGAGGAGCCTGCGCCGCACGAGGAAATTTTGGGGCTGGACCAGATCGACAAAGTCATCAACGTCGACCAGTCGCCCATCGGGCGCACCCCCCGCAGCAACCCGGCCACCTACACCGGCTTGTTCACCCCGATTCGCGAACTCATGGCCGAAGTCCCGATGGCGCGTGAGCGCGGCTATGGGCCAGGGCGTTTCTCCTTCAACGTGGCGGGTGGCCGCTGCGAGGCCTGTCAGGGCGATGGCGTGGTGCGGGTGGAAATGCACTTTCTGCCCGACGTCTATGTGCCCTGCGATGTCTGCCATGGCCAGCGCTACAACCGTGAGACGCTGGAGGTGCAGTACAAGGGGCGCAATATCGCGCAGATGCTGGAACTCACCGTGGAAGCCGCGCTGGATTTTTTCAGTGCCGTGCCAGCGATTGCGCGCAAATTGCAAACCTTGATGGATGTGGGCCTGAGCTACCTGAAGCTGGGTCAGGCGGCCACCACCCTCTCGGGTGGTGAGGCGCAACGCGTGAAGCTGGCACTGGAGCTGTCCAAGCGTGACACCGGGCGCACGCTCTACATTCTGGATGAGCCCACCACCGGCCTGCACTTTGCGGACATCGATCTGCTGCTGAAGGTGCTGCATCAATTGTGCGATGCCGGTAACACCGTGGTCATCATCGAGCACAACCTGGACGTCATCAAGACCGCCGACTGGCTGATCGACATGGGTCCCGAAGGCGGCGCGGGTGGTGGCCGTGTGGTGGGGGTGGGGACCCCGGAGCAAATTGCTGCGCTCCCGCAAAGTCATACGGGCAGATACCTGGCCAAGCTGCTCTGACACCCATGGCGCACAAGCGCTGCGCGCTTCATTCCAAGAGCCAACGCACCAGCGGGTTGGCCCCAATGCGGCTCAACTCTTGGCCTGTTCCAAAGTAGCCCTGGTCTGTTCTGCCACCCGTCGGGCGGCTTGCGCAAAATCATCGCCGGCGCTGGCGTACAGCACCGCACGCGAGGAGTTCACGATGATGGGGCCGGTGGTGGCGCCGCTGGCGTCGTGACGCCAGCCGGCTCTCACAGTGGCTACGGCATCTCCGCCCTGGGCGCCCACGCCGGGAATCAGCAAGGGCAAGGTGGGTGCCAGTTGGCGCACCCGCTCAATCTCGGCCGGGTAGGTGGCGCCTACCACCAGGCCCAGCTGCCCATTCAGATTCCAGGGCCCCTGTGCCAACTGCGCCACATGCTCATACACGCGCGGCTGCCCGTCGATGCTGGCCAGGCGCTGGTTTTGCAAATCATCGCCCCCGGGGTTGGAGGTCCGGCAGAGCAGGAACGCGCCCTTGCCCTCGTACTTCAAGTACGGCGCCACCGAGTCCCATCCCATGAAGGGGGACAGGGTGACGGCATCGGCGTTGTAGCGCTCGAAGGCTTCACGCGCGTATTGCTCGGCGGTGGAGCCGATGTCGCCGCGCTTGGCGTCAAGAATCACAGGCACATGCGGGGCTTGCTGGTGCATGTGCGCCATCAGCCGCTCCAGCTGATCCTCGGCACGGTAGGCGGCGAAATACGCAATCTGCGGCTTGAACGCAATCACCAGATCGGCGGTGGCATCCACGATGCGGGCACAAAAGTCAAAAATCTTGGAGGCGTCACCGCGCCAGGCGCCCGGAAACTTGGCGGGCTCGGGGTCCAGGCCCACGCACAGCATCGAGTGATTGCGCGTGCCGGCCTCGCGCAGCTGGTCCAGAAAATTCATGGGGGGATTGTAGGAGCCCGGGGGTCGCACGCGCGCCTGCGCCACCTTGAGCATCCCGCTAAGATGCCCCCATGGCAACCTTGACACGTCAGCAACTTGGCTTGCTGGTGATTCTCACCGCGATCTGGGGACTGAACTGGCCGGTCATGAAGCTGGGCATCACCGGCTTTCCCCCGCTGGCCTTTCGCTGCATCTGCATGGCCGGCGGCCTGCCCCTGCTGGCCCTGCTGCTGTGGCACCGGCGCGTACCCTTTGGCGTGCCCAGGCACCAATGGCCAGAGCTGTTTCGCATTTCCTTTTTCAGCATGGTGGTCTGGAACATCCTGATCATCCTGGCCCTGCAAAGCCTCTCCAGCGGGCGTGCCGCCATCCTGGGCTACACCATGCCCATCTTCACCGCGCTCATTGGCTGGCGTCTGTACAAACAGCCCTTGAACAACCGCACCTGGATGGGCGTGGTGGCGGCGGGCCTGGCCATTTTGTTGCTGCTGTGGCATGAATTCAGCGCCTTGAGCGGCAAGCCGCTGGCCGTGCTGATGGCGCTCATCTCGGCGCTGTCGTGGGCGCACGGCACGCAGTTGATGCGGCGCACCACCCTCACGGTCTCCACGCTCACCATCACTTTCTGGATGATCGCCATCACACTGGTGGCGGGCCTGCCCTTGTCCTTCCTGCTGGAAGCCGATCGCTGGGCCTGGCCCACCCCGGTGCAGTGGGGGGCCATCACCTACAACGCCATCCTGGTGTTTGTGTTCTCTCAGGCCATCTGGCTCACACTGGCGCGGCACCTGCCACCTGTGGCCTCCGGCCTGAGCGTGATGTTCATTCCCGTGATTGGCGTGTTCAGTGGCGCAGTGTGGCTGGGTGAAGTCCTGCACTGGCAGGACTGGACCGCCGTCTGCCTGATCGTGGGTTCGATTGCCTCAGCCCTGTGGCCGGTTCGTGACGCTGAGCGCCAGACATAAGTCGGCCCAGGCTTTGCGTTTTTCTAGCGGGCTGCGCAGCAAATACGCTGGGTGGTAGGTCACCACCACGGGCACACCTTCGTACGCATACACCTGGCCGCGCAGTCGACCCAGGGGCACCGACTCGATCTCGGCCACACTGTCACGCAGCAACGACTGCACCGCGAACCGCCCCATCGCAACGATGATGCGTGGGCGCAGTAACGCCACCTGCCGCCGCAGATAGGGTTCGCAGCGGGCCACTTCGTCGGGGTGCGGGTTGCGGTTACCGGGTGGACGGCACTTGAGCACGTTGGCGATGTAGACCCGACCCCCAGGCGCCTCGGCGGCATGACGCGCCAGCCCCACGGCTTTGAGCATGTTGTCCAACAAACGGCCTGCCTGGCCCACAAAGGGCTCGCCTTGCAGGTCCTCGTTTTCGCCGGGGGCTTCACCCACGATCATCCAGTCCACCTGAGGAGCCTGACCGGGTGAGGGATCAGGTGCGCCTGTGCCAAACACCGTGTGATGTCGCTGCTGGCACAGGGTGCAACTCTGACACTCTGCCACGGCTTGTTGCAATTGCGTCCAATCCAGGCTGGCGACTGCGTCAGTCTGGGGGCGTGGGTTGTCAGTGGCGGCGGCCATGACTGGACGGGGCGTCGGACTCGGCGCGGCCACGGGCGTGGACACCTCGCGCGGTGTGATCGGGGGCCGATCGACGGTCGAGGCAGATGGCCTGGATGCCTGAGCGGCGGATGCCACGGGGACCGTGACAGTGGCCAAAGCGTCGGCGTTGATCGGTTCAACGTCTGTGCGGGCCGCGCTGGGAGGCAGGTTCACGCCCATCTCCGCCAGCATCGCCAGCCGGCGGGTGTCCAGTGACAAGCTCATGGTG
>VEQI01000306.1 GCA_018883305.1 Limnohabitans sp.
GGATCAGGTCGTCCTTGGGGAGAGGGAGGGTCAGGTCCTCACGGCTGAGTTGACCGCCCGGGCGGCGATCAAAGTGCAACTGGTCGGCCCAATCGATCAACATGAAGACGGATTGCAGCAAGTGATAGCCGTCCTCACGACGGCCCGTGATGTGCAGGAACAGGTTGAGCTTGGCGGGGGCGGGGACGTTGGTCAGCAGCATGACGAGCGCGCAGGAGCCAGTGAAGTCACGGTGTCAGCCGCAGACGCAATTCAAGCGTGGGCTCGGGTCGGAGCCGGCGCGCCACCAGAGGGTGTTGCGCCGAGGGGAGGGACAACAGCTCCCAGCCATCCAGAGAGACGGGACGTCCTTCGATCCAGGCAAACACGGCGGGTACCGGCAGGCTGGTGCCCAAGGTTTGCGTCAAGAGGCTGTCCAAAGACGCGAAGCGTCGCTCTTCCTCACCCCGGGTCCAGACCGCCTCCCCTGGGCGCCAGCGCAACAAGCCCTGGGTGATGCCCAAGGGGCCAAAGAGCGTCAACTGGCCAGCCTCGGGGGTGCCTTGCAAGCTGATTTCGGCCTGGGTGATGGACGGTGGCTGGGTGTCCACCCGCAGGAACAGTCGGCCTTCATGGACCGGGCCGGTGGCAACCCGGCTGGCAGGTGGGGGGGCGAGCGTGCCGCAGGCACTCAGCCACAGTGCGACGCATCCCCCCATCAGGTGGGCACCAAGCTTGCGCATCGTGGTCAAGCGTGTGGGGACCACTGGTGTGGCCCTCACAGGGGCACCTTCAAGCGTTTGAGCGTGCTGCGCAACGTGGCGTTGTCTGCGTCTGCCCGCAAACCTTCACGCCACACCTGCAGGGCCTGGTCACGTTGACCCATGGCCCACAGCACCTCGCCCAGGTGCGCAGCAATTTCTGCATCGGCTCGCGCGCGGTAGGCCTGTTGCAGCAGTGTCAGAGCCTCCTGGTGACGGCCGAGTCGGAATTCAACCCACCCCAGGCTGTCGGTGACAAAGGGGTCGTCGGGCACCTGCTGGAGTGCCCTGACGATGAGTTCGCGTGCCTCGGGCAATTGCACGCCGCGATCGGCCAGTGAGTATCCCAGCGCATTGAGCGCCTGGTAATGCGTGGGCTGGCGCTGGATGATGGCTCGCAGCAGGCGTTCCATCTCGTCCAGTCGCTCCATTTTTTCGGCCACCATGGCTTGCTCGTATTGCAACTCGGTGTCGTCGGGTTCGCTGGCCAGGGCCTGGGTCAGGCGTTCGTAGGCCTGCGGCAGGGCCTGGTTGTCGCGCAGCAATTGCACTTCGGCCAACAGCTTGGTGCGCCGCTCCTGCGGGTTGCGCGCCGGCAGTTCCTCAATGATCTGGCGCGCTTGCGGGAGCTTTCCCTGGCGTGCCAGGATGCTGGCACGCTGAATTTGGACCCTGGCCAGACTGCGCGGGTCGTCGATGCGGGACAGCCAGGACTCGGCGCCAGCGTCATCGCCTCGTCGTGTGGCGATTTGTGCCAGTCCCAAATACACCTGGGCCAACTCGCGTTGCAGCTTGGGGTCGCGCACGTTCACGCTGTCAAGGTAGCGCATCCAGGCCGCGCGGGCGGCGTCGGCCTCGCCTTTCTCGGACAGCACGCTGCCCAGCAATAGCCAGCTGGGCGCAAAGCCCGGTTGATCCTTGGTCAGGCGGGTGAGCTGTTGAGACGCTTCGTCCAGCCGCAATTGTTCGATCAGCACCCGGGCCAGCCCCAGGCGCAATTCGGGGGCGTTTTGCTTCTCCAGCGCCGCGCCGACAAAGGCTTCTGCACCAGGGTGGCGCTGAGACATCAGCTCCAGCGCCAGCCACACCGGGGCTGGTGAGGTGTCATTCAGGGCCAGGCTGCGGTGTGCTGCTTGCAGACTGGCTTCCAAGTCCCCTGCTTGCAGCCGGAGGTGCCCCACCACCGCCCAGGCGATGGGTCCGGTGTCGCTGCGCGCCTGGTAGGGAGCCAGAGCCTGCTCCACCACTTGTGCGGCCATCTTCTTGTTCGAGACCCGTGCGTACAAGGCGGGAATGGCTGTCAGGGCCGCCACCCGCTGGTCGGGTGGTGTCAGGTTGATCTCCTGCCGCAGCGGCAGCAGCGTGTCCGAGACCCGGTTGAGGGCCAGCAGGATTTGCAACACGTGGCGATTGGCTTCCCGCGACTGGGGCAAGGCCTGACGCCAGGCATTGGCCGCCTCCAGGGCTGCGTCACCCGAGCGTGATTGCAAGGCAATGTCCACCGCACGCTGATACAGGCGCGCATCGCCAGTGCGGCGTGCCGCATCCAGCAGCAAGGAGTAGCCCACCCCGGGCTCACCCTGCTGGGCATTGAGTTCCCCCAGCAGGATTTCAAACATCAATTCAGCGGTCAGCTGGGAAGCGGTGGCGGCCTCACGCGCGGCACCCGCGTTGGCGGGGGGCGTTTGAGCCCCGGCCGTGAATGGCTGTAAATACACGGGGAACAACAGGCTGGCCAGGCCGATTCGCCAACGACGTCCCCAGCGTGAGCGTGGGCCTGGCTGGGACAGGCCAAGGGCATGGGGCGTGGAGAAGGCAGGCTGCATGACCTGGCATGATAATCCCCCGCTACCTGCCCGAGCTTGTCATGCCTGAATTACCCGAGGTTGAAGTCACCCGTCTGAGCTTTGCCGAACGCATTGCTGGCGCACGCGTGCTGTCGGTGCGTCTGGGCAAACCATTGCGCTGGCCCCTGGGTGTGGCGCCGGAGTCGCTGCGGGGGCGGCAGGTGCGCGGGGTGCGCCGGCGTGGCAAATACCTGCTGGTGGACCTGGACCAAGGCTTGTTGCTGTTGCATCTGGGCATGTCGGGCGCGCTGGCATTTGGCGATCAGCGTGAGCCCGCTGGTGTGCATGACCATTTTGATCTGGACACGGATCAGGGGTTGTTGCGCTTGCACGACCCGCGCCGTTTTGGTGCCGTGGTGCATGTGCCCAGCGAGGATGATCCACGGGCGCGCAAGCTGTTGGGGGGATTGGGGGTGGAGCCCTTGTCCGATGCCTTTGCACTGGAGGACTTTCATCGTGGCCTCAAACAACGGCGTGCGCCCATCAAGCAGGTGCTGCTCGCCGGTGATCTGGTGGTGGGGGTGGGGAACATTTACGCCAGCGAGGCCTTGTTTCGTGCCGGTATCCGTCCCACGGTGGCGGCCTGTCGGCTCAGCAAACCCCGCACCGAGCGATTGCGGGTTGCCATTCGTGACGTCCTGGCCCGTGCCTTGGCCGTGGGGGGCAGCACCCTGCGCGACTTCAGCAATGCGCAGGGCCAGAGCGGCTACTTTCAGCTGGAGATGCTGGTGTATGACCGCGCCAGTCAACCTTGCCGCCAATGCGGCACGCCCATTCGGCAGATCCGCCAGGGGCAGCGATCCACGTTTTATTGCCCGACATGTCAAACCCGTTGACATCTGCCGAGCCGGTGTTGCCTGCCGAATTCGCTACCCGGCTGGTGCGCTGGCAGCGCCAGCACGGGCGGCATGACCTGCCCTGGCAGAACACCCGCGACCCTTACCGGGTGTGGCTGTCGGAGGTGATGCTGCAGCAAACGCAGGTGAGTACCGTGCTGGGCTACTACGCCCGTTTTTTGGCCCGATTCCCGGACGTGACAGCCCTGGCCGCAGCGCATACCGACGACGTCATGGGTTTGTGGAGTGGCCTGGGTTACTACAGCCGCGCGCGCCACCTGCACCGTTGTGCGCAAGAAGTGGTGACGGTACATGGGGGCGTGTTTCCACGCCAGGCAAAGCAGCTCCAGACCTTGCCGGGCATTGGTCGTTCAACGGCGGCCGCCATTGCGTCCCTCTGTTTTGACGAGCGCATCGCCATCCTGGATGGCAACGTCAAGCGGGTGCTCACCCGTTTGCTGGCCTTTGAAGCGGACCTGGCCCAATCAGCCGCCGAGCAGCAGCTCTGGTCCCTGGCCCAGGCGCTGCTGCCCAAGCGCCAGCAGGACATGCCGGCCTACACCCAGGGCGTGATGGATCTGGGTGCCACCTTGTGCACCCGCGCCAAGCCGCGCTGTGAGGCTTGTCCCGTGCGCGCGCTGTGCCTGGCGGCACAGCGCGATGAGGTGGCGAAATTCCCGGTCAAGACCCGCAAGCTGCGGCGGACCGCTGAGTCGCTCTGGGG
>VEQI01000307.1 GCA_018883305.1 Limnohabitans sp.
AGCCACAACGTTGGGCGTCCAGCGCGGCCAGTTCGTCCAGCAACGCCTGCGCCTGCGCGGCATGCCGAGCACTGCGCGCGAAAGTTTGACGGAAGGACGGAAAGCAGGACTCCAGCATCGGCATGAGGTCACGACGAATACGGTTGCGGGTGTAGCGCACCTCCTGGTTGGTGGGGTCTTCCACCCAGCTGACCTGACACGTCGTGAGCCACTGGCGCAGGTCGGCACTAGGCACGGCCAGCCAGGGCCGGTGAAACGTCAAGCCGTGTCGCGTCATGCGTGCGGGCATGGCGGAGAGACCCGGCAACCCTGCGCCCCGTGAGAGCGCCAGCAACAGCGTCTCCACCTGGTCGTCGGCATGTTGAGCCAGGGCCACATCTTTCACTTGCGGCCAGTGTTGCCGCACCGTCTGTGCCAGGGCCTGGTAACGCGCCGTGCGTGCCGCCTCCTCCGGGCTTTGCCCGTCTTGTGCACGCGCATCCACACGCACGATCTGCAAGGGCACGCCCCAGCGATCACACCAATGCTGGCAATGCTGGGCAAAATCATCTGCGGCCGCCTGCAAACCATGGTTCACATGGACGGCGAACACCTGGCCCGGCCAGCGCTGGGTGCATGCCAGCAACAGGGCCATGGAGTCGGCGCCCCCGCTCAGTGCCACCACCAGGGGCAGCGAGGGTTGGAAATGATCCAGGGAAAGGGCGACAGGCAACTCGCCCACCGCGAGAGGGGGGGTCAGAGAGGCACCAGACTCAGCGCGCGTCGGCCTTGGTGTCCGAGAAGCGGCCATAGCTTTGCAGTCGCTCGTAGCGGCGTTCAAGCAATTCCTTGGGCTTCAGGTCAGTGACCTGACGCCAGGCTTCGCTGAGTCCGCGCTTCAACGAGGCGGCCATGTGTGCGGGATCGCGGTGCGCCCCACCCAAAGGCTCGTTGACGATCTTGTCCACCAACCCCAGCGCTTTCAGGCGATGGGCGGTGATGCCCAGGGCCTCGGCGGCGTCCTCGGCACGTTCAGCGGTTTTCCAGAGAATGGAGGCACAGCCTTCGGGGCTGATGACCGAGTACACCGAGTACTGCAGCATCAGCACTTGATCCGCCACACTGATGGCCAGCGCGCCCCCCGAGCCACCTTCACCGATGATGGTGGTGATGATGGGCACCTCCAACTGGGCCATCTCGAAGATGTTGCGGCCGATGGCTTCGCTCTGGCTGCGTTCTTCGGCATCAATGCCGGGATAGGCACCCGGGGTGTCCACGAAAGTGAACACCGGCAGCTTGAACTTTTCGGCCGTTTTCATGAGACGCAGGGCCTTGCGGTAGCCCTCGGGACGGGTCATGCCAAAGTTGCGCAGCGCTCGCTCCTTGGTATCACGGCCTTTTTGATGGCCCAGCACCATGCAGGGCTGGCCATTGAAACGGGCCAACCCGCCAACAATGCTCAGGTCGTCAGAGAAATGACGGTCGCCATGCATCTCCACGAAGTCGGTGAAGATGTGGTTGATGTAGTCCAGCGTGTAAGGACGCTCGATGTGACGCGCAATCTTGGTGATTTGCCAAGGCGAGAGGTCACTGTAAATGTCCTTGGTGAGTTGCTGGCTTTTTTTGGCCAGCTGTTCGATTTCTTGCGAGATGTCGACGGCCGATTCGCTTTGCACATATCGCAACTCTTCGATCTTGGATTCGAGTTCGGCGATCGGCTGTTCAAAATCGAGGAAGGATTTTTTGGCCAACGGGGCTCTCCTGGTTCAATACGCCACTGGTTCGGGGTCCAGCGACCGCCAAATATACCAAGTGGCCACACTGCAATACGGTGCCCAGGCTTGGGCCACCTCGCGGGCTTCACTGCGGCTGACCGCCTCGCCCGAAAAATAATTGCGGCTGATGCCGTTGATCAGGCCCACATCATCCAGCGGCAGCACATTGGGACGCATGAGGTGAAAGATCAGAAACATCTCGGCGGTCCAGCGACCAATGCCACGGATGGCCACCAGCTCGGCAATGATGTCGTCGTCTGACATCTGGGTCCAGGCCTTGACCGACACCTGCCCTTGCTCAAAGTGCAGGGCCAGGTCCACCAGATATTCCACCTTGCGCGCGGACAGACCCGCCTCGCGCATGTCGTCCACCTTGAGCTTGAGCACTTGCGCAGGCGAGAGCCGGCGCGAGAGTTTGGCAAAGCGGTCCCACACGGTTTGCGCGGCCTTGACCGAGATTTGCTGCCCCACGATGCTGCGTGCCAAGGTGACGAAGGCATCGCCGCGTGACTCCAGGCGGGCTTCGCCGAATTGCGGGATCAGGCGCTTCATCACCCGATCACGCTTCATCAAATGGCGACAAGCCTCGTCCCAATACTCGGGTACGGTGATGACGGTTCGTGTGGCTGTGGCGTTCATCAGCCTCGCTCCCAGGTGGTGCCACCGGCACCGTCCTTGAGGACAATGCCTTGCGCGGCCAGTTCCTGGCGAATCGCGTCAGCTTGAGCAAAGTCCTTGGCTTTCTTGGCGGCTGCACGAGCCTCGATGCGCGCCTGGATGGTGGCCTCGTCCAGAGACACACCAGCTTGCAAAAACTGCTGCGGATCGGACTGCAACAAGCCCAGCACGCCACCCAACGCCTTTAAGAGGCCCGCCAGTTCAGCCGAGCGACTGCGATTGACCTCGCTGGCCAGATCGAACAGCACTGCCACGGCCTCCGGCGTGCCAAAGTCTTCGTCCATGGCTGCCTTGAAACGCGCGGCCTCCGGGGTGGACCAGTCAATGCTCACTGAGGCTGGTGGCACCGAGGCCAGCGCGGTGTACAGGCGCTTGAGGGCAGCACGCGCATCATTCAAATGCGCATCGCTGTACTGCAGGGGGCTGCGGTAGTGGCTGCGCACCACAAAGAAGCGCACGGTCTCAGCGTCGTAGCTCTTGAGCACGTCGCGGATGGTGAAGAAGTTGCCCAGGCTTTTGGACATCTTTTCGTTGTCCACGTTGATGAAGCCGTTGTGCATCCACACACGGGCCAGGGGCTGGCCGGTGGCACCTTCACTCTGGGCGATTTCGTTTTCGTGGTGCGGAAACTGCAAGTCTGCGCCGCCACCATGAATGTCAAACGTGGTGCCCAGCATTTCACAGCTCATGGCCGAGCACTCGATGTGCCAGCCTGGACGACCAGGACCAAAAGGACTGTCCCACTTCACGTCGGCGGGCTCGGTGGGTTTGGCACTTTTCCAAAGCACGAAATCCAGCGGATCATCCTTGCCGTCCAGCACGGCCACGCGCTCACCGGCGTGCAACTCATCCAGCGACTTGCCCGAAAGCTTGCCGTAACCAGGAAACTTGCGAACGGCGTAGTTCACGTCGCCGTTGGGCACACGATAGGCCAAACCACGCTGCTTCAGCTGGCCGATGATGCCCAGCATCTGCGGCACGTAATCAGTGGCGCGCGGTTCATGGGTGGGGCGCTCGATGCCCAGGGCATCGGCATCTTGATGCAGCGCATCGATCATGCGGTCGGTGAGCGAGCGGATGGTTTCGCCGTTGTCCAGGGCACGCTTGATGATCTTGTCGTCAATATCGGTGATGTTGCGTACGTAGGTCACTCGCAGGCCACTGGCGCGCAGCCAGCGCTGCACCACATCGAAGGCCACCATGGAGCGCGCATGGCCCAGATGACAGAAGTCATATACCGTCATGCCGCACACGTACATGCGCACATGACCAGGTTCCAGCGGGGCAAAGGGTTCCAGCGCACGCGTGAGCGTGTTGTGAATGCGTAATGACATGAGTGGATTGGAGGGTGTTGAGACGTTTCAGTCAACACGGGAAAACGGCAGGCTTGATGTAAGCGCTGGAATACAATGGTGGAGTATAAATCGCCTCGCCGAATTTCGCCCTGCGCAACTTGCACCGTCGCGCCTGCCCGATGACCCGTTTCCTTTGTCAACCCTCTTTGGTCATGCTACTTGCTCGAGCATTGCTCGCGAGTTGCTTGCTTTGGGGCGCCTCAGGCGTGTGGGCTCAAAGCGAATTACGCACCACCGGTGAGCGTGTAGACCACGAAACCGTGCAACAACTGATGCGCCAGGCGCGCCATGCCCAAGCCCTGGTGGACGCTGAACGCTTTCTGGCCGAGCATCCCCGAGATCCGCAGATG
>VEQI01000308.1 GCA_018883305.1 Limnohabitans sp.
TCGAGCCGTTACCACGCCGGGCTTCTCTGAGGTGGATGGCGTGTAGTTGATGGCGTTGTCGATCAAATTGCGAAACAACTCCTTGAGCAAGGTGCGATTGGCCTCCAGCCACACGCCAGGCTGGTCTTCACCCACGCCGTCATAGCCCAGATCAATGTGGTGATCCAGCGCGCGGGGCAACGAGTCTTGAATCACCTCCGTCACCAAGGTCACCAGGTTACAAGGTTGCCGCGCCAGGCTGGTGCCCCCGCTTTCGGCGCGTGCCAGAGAGAGCAACTGGTTGACCGTATGCGTGGCGCGCATGCTGGCACGCCCGATGTGTTGCAAAGACTGTTTGAGCTCCAGTTCGCTGGCTCCCTCGCGTTGGGCCAGATCCGCTTGCATGCGCAAGCCCGCCAGTGGCGTCTTGAGCTGATGCGCAGCGTCGGCCAGAAAACGTTTTTGCGTGGCAATGGATTCTTTCAGTCGCATCAGCAAGTCATTGATCGAGGACACCAGCGGCGCCACCTCCAGCGGCACCACGCGATCATCCAGCGGGCTCAGGTCATCAGGCTTGCGCTGGCGGATGCGCTCTTCCAGCTGGTTCAAGGGCTGGATGCCGCGCGCCAGCGCCAGCCACACCAGCAAGACCGCCAGCGGCAGAATCACGAACTGGGGCAGCATCACGCCCTTGATGATCTCGGTGGCCAGCACTGAACGCTTTTCCAGCGTCTCTGCCACTTGCACCAAGGCGTACCGCACCTCGGGTGCTTCGACACGCACCCAGACATAGGCCACGCGGACACTGGCGCCGCGCATCTCGTCGTCACGCATGCGGACTTCACCCGTGAGTGGCTTTTCTTCTTCGGGGGGCTGTGGAAAATCGCGTTCGCCGCTGATGTATTCGCCTCGTGGCCCCAGCACCTGGTAGTACACCAGATCCGCTTCGTCGGCGCGCAAGATCTCACGTGCAGGTTGCGGCAAGTTGAACGACACCTGTTGCCCGTTGTAGCGCACCAACTGAGCCAGCGCCTGCACGTTGTACTCCAGGCCACGGTCAAACGGCCGCCCAGCAATGCCTTGCGCGACCAACCAGGTCAGCGCCAGACTGATGGGCCACAGCAGCAGCAAGGGGGTGAGCATCCAGTCCAGGATTTCACCGAACAAAGAGCGCTGTTCGCGCTGAAAGATTTTCACGTGGCTTGAATGTCACCTCAGCCCGGAATTTTTTCCAGACAATAGCCCAGGCCACGCACGGTGGCAATGCGAATGGGGCCCTTCTCGATTTTTTTGCGCAAGCGATGGATATAGACCTCGATGGCGTTGTTGCTCACCTCTTCGCCCCACTCGCACAGTCGCTCAACCAATTGGTCCTTGCTCACCAGACGACCCGCACGCTGCAACAAGACTTCCAGCAAGCCCAGTTCACGTGCCGACAGTTCCACCATCTTGCCGTCGATGGTGGCCACGCGACCCGCCTGGTCGTAGACCAGGGGGCCGTGCTTGATGGCAGAGGTGGTGCCGCCCATGCCACGACGCGTGAGGGCGCGCACTCGGGCTTCCAGTTCCTGCAAAGAAAATGGCTTGGCCATGTAGTCATCTGCCCCGTAGTCCAGGCCCTTGACGCGCTCTTCGACGCTGTCGGCAGCGGTCAGGATGATGACGGGAACAGCGCTGCCGCGTGCGCGCATGCGCTTGAGCACCTCCAGGCCATGCATCTTGGGCAGCCCCAAGTCCAGAATCAGCAAGTCGAACTCATCCGTGGTCATCAGGGCCGCATCGGCCTCGGTGCCACTGGAGACATGGTCCACCGCCGCACCCGATGCCCGCAAACTGCGCAACAGGCCGTCGGCCAGCACCTGATCGTCTTCCGCTATGAGGATTCGCATGGTGTCTCCTGATCTTGCTCTTCTTGACATTCTAGGCAACTGCGGCCTTGTCATGACAAGCGCATGACGCTAACGATAGGCCGCAGCATACGCCTCCAGGCCCAGCCAGATCACCGCGGCCACTTCAGCGCCCACCTCCTGCTCGAACTCCCGCTGGGCCTGCCCCACCGCCATTTGAAACGCCCGGACCCAGGCACGTCCGGCATCGGTGAACTCGATCCGCCGTGCTCGCCCGTCACGCACGTCTGGCACCCGCACCACCAGGCCCCAGGCCTCGCACTGCTGCACCAGGTCCCCCATGGCCTGTTTGCTCATGCCCGCGCTACGTGCCAGCTCACTCAGCCGTGCGCCCGCCAGCGGAAGGTGACGCGTAATGTGGACATGGGCGGCGCTGACCTGCGCGCGCGCCGCCAGATTGGACAGTGCCAGCGGCACCTCGACATGATGGGCCATGAGAGACAGCACCCGCTCATCGAATCGGCGCAAGGCCACGCCCATGAGCCGGCCCAGATGAGCCTGGCGCCCGTCCCAGGCCACCAGCGGTGGTGTGTGATGCATGCACATATAGTAAGGCAAACTGACCATAAAAAAGCTTGTCGAAATCTTATGGCTTGAATTACAGTACTGTTCAAGCATCCAGGCTGTTGATCAAGACAGTGTCTTCTCAACCCCGGACTTTCACTCAACCCATTGATTTCAAAGGACTTCTCATGGACGCACCCGTCAAAGGCGCCGCCGCCAACAGCGAAAAAAGCAAGGCCCTGCAAGCCGCGCTGGCCCAGATTGAAAAGCAGTTCGGCAAGGGCACCATCATGCGCCTGGGTGAGGGCGAGGCCATCGAAGACATCCAGGTCGTCTCCACCGGCTCCCTGGGCCTGGACGTGGCGCTGGGCGTGGGCGGCCTGCCGCGCGGGCGCGTGGTCGAAATTTACGGTCCGGAATCCTCCGGCAAAACCACCCTCACCCTGCAAGTCATCGCTCAAATGCAGCAACAAGGGGGCACCTGCGCCTTTGTGGACGCCGAACACGCGCTGGACGTGCAATACGCCCAGAAACTCGGCGTCAACATCCCCGACCTGCTCATCAGCCAGCCCGACACCGGCGAGCAAGCGCTTGAAATTGTGGACAGCCTGGTGCGCTCGGGCGCCGTGGACCTGGTGGTGATCGACTCGGTCGCCGCGCTCACGCCCAAGGCCGAGATCGAAGGTGAAATGGGCGACTCCCTGCCCGGTCTGCAAGCCCGCCTGATGAGCCAGGCGCTGCGCAAGCTCACCGCCACCATCAAGAAAACCAATTGCATGGTCATCTTCATCAACCAGATCCGCATGAAGATCGGCGTGATGTTCGGCAGCCCGGAAACCACCACCGGCGGCAACGCACTGAAGTTCTACGCCTCGGTGCGCCTGGACATCCGCCGCACCGGCACCATCAAGAAGGGTGAAGACGCCATCGGCAACGAGACCAAGGTCAAGGTGGTCAAAAACAAGGTGGCACCCCCGTTCCGTACCGCCGAGTTCGACATCCTCTTTGGCGAGGGCATCAGCCGCGAGGGCGAGATCATCGACATGGGCGTGAATGCTCGCATCATCGAAAAATCGGGTGCCTGGTACGCCTACAACGGCGAAAAAATTGGCCAAGGCCGTGACAACTCCCGCGAATTCCTGCGCGAGAACCCCGAGTTGGCCCATGAAATCGAGAACAAGGTGCGTGAATCGCTGGGCATTCCCCTGCTGCCCGACGTCGACTTCTCGATGACGGAAGACGAGAGCGACGAAGGCTGACCGTCTCGCCCCATGGCATTTGCACGCCCCCCGCTTTCACTCAAGGGCCGCGCCTTGCGGCTCTTGAGTCAGCGCGAACACTCTCGCGCCGAGCTGGAACGCAAACTGGCCACGCATGAAGAGGTGCCTGGCACACTGGCCCAGGCGCTGGACGAACTCCAGGCCAAGGGTTTCATCAGCGAAGCGCGGGTGGTGGAGTCGGTCATCCATCGCCGTGCCAGCAAGCTGGGCACGGCCCGGGTGCAGCAGGAGTTGTTAGCCAAAGGCCTGTCCTCAGAAGCCATGGCCGAGACACTCGAACAACTACGCAGCACCGAGCTAGAGCGCGCACGCGAGGTGTGGTCGCGCAAATTCGGTGAACCCTCCTCCGACCCCAAAGAGCGAGCCCGTCAAATGCGCTTTCTGCTCAGCCGCGGGTTTGCATCTGAGGTGGTGAGAAAAGTGACCAGCCCATAAACCACCCTAGCAGCGACTGGATC
>VEQI01000309.1 GCA_018883305.1 Limnohabitans sp.
GGCTCATCCAGGACACATCCCAGGTGCGCTCCAGGGCGCGCACCCAGCCGTCCCACGGTCCCAGCCGCACCAACACCTGTGCTGGCGGCTCACCCACCATGGCATCGATACGCCCCATGGCCTGACCATCCTGCACCACCTGGCGCGGTTGCACTTCGATCAGCAACAGGCCAGGCTGACCACGCCGTGCCACTTCCCAGACCTGCGAGGCTGGAGGTCCGTCCACCCCGCTCTCACGCACCCAGGCACGCAATGCGGCCGCATCCGGGACGGCACGGGACTGGATGCGCACCACGGTGTCGCCCTTGCGCAAGCCGGCTTGCTGGGCCACGCCACCGGGCACCAGCTCGCCCAGCACAGGGGCCATCCAGGGACCGCGCAAGCCCAGCCACTCTGGCGTCATGACGCCATCCACCGGTGACGTGGCCGGCAAGGTCAGCGTCACATCCCTGGTGGTCTGACGATCCCGGGGCTGCAGCTCCAGCACCCACTCACGCTCGAGCTGGGGCGTTTCCTGCATGAGGTGCCACCGCAGTTCTTGCCAGGAGGCGACCTCTTGCAAAGCGTCATCCCGCCAGCCCGCGCGCAACACACGGTCGCCGCTGTGCACACCGGCGCGCTCGGCCGCCGAGCCTGCCACCGGCGTGGCCAAGATGGGTTGCGCCTGCCACTCCCCCACCCAATGCATCAGGGCGTACAACAGCACGGCCAGCCCCAGGTTGGCCAGCGGCCCAGCCAGCACAATGGCCGCCCGGCACGCCAGTGGCTTGCGTTGGTACTCAAAGGGTTGGTCGGGCTCGGCCACCGGGCCATCCGCGTCGTCCAGCATGCGCACATAGCCGCCCAGCGGGATGGCGCACAGCACAAACTCCGTGTCCTGATCCGGCCGGGGCTGACGAGGTTTCCAGCGCCACAGCACCGGGCCAAAGCCAATGGAGAATCGCAGGACGCGCACCCCGCAGGCCACGGCCATGCGGTAGTGACCGTATTCGTGGACCGCGATCAGCAGGGTCAACGCTGCCAGGAAGGCCAGCACGGTCAGCATGCCTGGCACTCCATCACAGGGTCAGGCCCTGGACACGTTGCGTGGCCAGGCGCCGAGCCTGCTCGTCCAGCGCCAGCAAGTCGTCCAGCGAGCCCGGCGCTGCCGGCGGCAAAGCGGCCAGCACCGCCAGGTTCACGGCATGAATCTGGTCAAAACGGATGCGTCGATCCAAGAACGCCGCCACGGCCACTTCATTGGCGGCGTTGAGCACCGCCGTGGTCCCTGCGGGTGCGCGCAAGGCCTCCCATGCCAGTTGCAGCCCGGGAAAACGCTGTGCATGCCCGGCCTGGTCCAGTGCCTCGAAGGTCATGGCCGACAAGGCTCTGAAATCCAGAGTGGCCGCACCCGATTCAATCCGCTCGGGCCAGGACAGGCCATAGGCAATCGGCACCCGCATGTCAGGCGTGCCCAACTGAGCCACCACAGAGGCGTCCCGGAACTGCACCATGGAGTGGATCACGCTCTGCGGGTGAATCACCACCTCCAGCCGGTCCGGCCCCAGACCAAACAGGTAGCGCGCCTCGATCACCTCCAGTGCCTTGTTCATCATGGTGGCCGAGTCCACCGAGATCTTGCGCCCCATCACCCAATTGGGATGGGCACAGGCCTGCTCGGGCGTGACCTCGCGCAAACGTGCCGGATCCAGCGTGCGGAAAGGGCCGCCCGAGGCAGTCAGGATGATTTTGTCAACGCGGCGGTCCCAGCTTGACGCATCATCCGGCAGCGACTGGAAGATGGCCGAATGTTCGCTGTCGATGGGCAGCAAGGTGGCGCCTCCCTCGCGAACCGCCTGCATGAACACATCGCAGCCCACCACCAGCGCTTCCTTGTTGGCCAGCAGCAATCGCTTGCCGGCGCGCGCAGCGGCCAGGCAGGATGACAGGCCCGCTGCCCCCACAATGGCTGCCATGACGGCGTCCACGTCGGCATGCGCAGCCACCTCGTCGAGGGCAGTCGCACCACTGTGCACCTCGATGGGCAAGCCCGCCTGTCGAACACGTTGTGCCAGATCCGCCGCGGCTGCCGGGTCCACCATCACGGCATGGCGCGGGCGAAAGGTCTGGCATTGCTGCCACATGAGATCCACCTGGCGAGCGGCGGTGAGGGCGAACACCTCGAATCGGTGCGGATGACGCGACACCACATCCAGCGTGCTGGTGCCAATCGAGCCGGTGGAACCCAGAATGGTGAGACGTTGCAAAGTCATGGCCGTGTTCTCGGTGAGATCATGCGTGCGTCAAAGCGTGGCCAGCATCATGCCTAGGGGCAACGCCGGCAACAAGGCGTCCACGCGATCGAGCACACCCCCATGCCCCGGCAACAAGTGGCTGCTGTCCTTGAAGCCGGCACTGCGCTTGACCAACGACTCCACCAGGTCACCCACCACGCTCATGGCCGTGAGAAAGGCCGCCCCCAGCACCAGCACCAAGGTGCCTTGTGCTTGCAACCGTGAATACAGACTCAGGCTATCCGGCGTGTAGCGATGGTCTGCCCAGACCCAGACAAAGGCCAGAATCACCACGCCCACCAAACCGCCCAGTGCCCCCTCCCAGGTTTTGCCCGGACTGATGGCCAGCGCCAGCTTGTGACGTCCCAGGGCACGCCCCGCAAAATACGCCGCGATATCGGCCACCCACACCAGCACCAGCAGTGACAACAGGAAATTGATGCCGATGATCTTGGCCTGGAACACCGCCAGCCAGGTCATCCACAGCGCCCCCACGCCCCCCACCAGTCGCAAGGGCAGTGCCACGCGGGGCCACCCACTCACGCCCAGGCGCAGCAAGGCCACCCCCATCAGCACCCAGACACCTCCCATGGACAGCCAGACGCTGCGCGAAGGCGCCCAAGGCCACCCCTGCAACCAGCTCAGCAGGCACAGGGTCACACAAACCACCGACAAGGCCAGGGATGGCAGCAGGGTGAGCTGATTCAAGCGCCCCCACTCCCAGGCCCCAGCCGCTATCAGCATCAGAGTCAAGAGAGCCAGCGCTTCAGGGCGGGGGTGAAAAAGTGCCGGCAGCAGCAGCGCCAACAAAACCAGAGCGGTGATGACGCGTTGCTTGAGCATGGAATGCCAGCCCGTCAGACGGCCAGCAAGTCTTGCTCTTTGGCGGCGACGACTTTGTCGACTTCGGCGATGAACTTGTCGGTGACTTTTTGGACATCTGCCTCGGCGCGTTTTTGATCGTCCTCAGAGGCCAGTTTGTCTTTGACCAGTTTCTTCACCGCTTCGTTGGCATCACGGCGCAGATTGCGCACGGCCACCTTGGCGTTTTCGCCTTCGTGGCGCACCACCTTGGTCAGCTCCTTACGGCGCTCTTCGGTCATGGCCGGCATGGGCACGCGGATGAGGTCACCCATGGCGGCCGGGTTCAGGCCCAGGTCGCTGTCACGAATGGCTTTTTCCACCTTGGGGCCCATGCCCTTTTCCCAAGGCTGCACGCTGATGGTGCGGGCATCCAGCAAGGAAATGTTGGCCACCTGGTTCAGCGGTGTGGGGTTGCCGTAGTAATCGACCATCACCGTATCCAGCAGCGCGGGGTTGGCACGACCCGTGCGGATCTTGCTCAGGTTGTTGGACAGCGCGGCGACGGATTGCGCCATCTTGGCTTCCGTATTTTTCTTGATGTCTGCAATGCTCATTTCACTCTTCCTTCATGCACAGCTCAGGCGTACACCAGTGTGCCTTCTTCTTCGCCCATCACGACCCGGCGCAGTGCGCCGTTCTTGAAGATGGAGAAGACCTTGATGGGCAGCTTCTGGTCGCGGCACAGCGCAAACGCCGTGGCGTCCATGATGCCCAGGTTTTGACGGATGGCGTCGTCAAAGCTGATCTTGCTGTAGCGGGTGGCATTGGGGTCTTTCTTCGGGTCGGCCGAATAGACGCCGTCCACCTTGGTGGCCTTGAGTACCAGCTCGGCGCCGATCTCGGCCCCACGCAGGGCAGCAGCCGTATCGGTGGTGAAAAACGGGTTGCCCGTGCCGGCCGCAAAGATGACGACCTTGCCCTCTTCCAGATACTGCAGCGCCTTGGGA
>VEQI01000310.1 GCA_018883305.1 Limnohabitans sp.
GCCCAATGCCTCGCTGATGGTGATCGAGCATGCCGAGCGGTTTGGCCTGAGTCAGCTGCATCAACTGCGTGGCCGTGTCGGGCGCGGCGCGGCCGCCTCGGCGTGTGTGCTGCTGTATTCGCTGGGCGAACATGGCCGCCTGAGCGAGACGGCACGTGAGCGTCTGAAAGCCATGGTTGACACGCAGGACGGCTTCGAAATTGCCCGACGCGATCTGGAGATTCGCGGGCCGGGCGAATTGCTGGGGGCACGTCAGTCGGGCGTGCCGATGTTGCGCTTTGCGGACCTGGAACAAGACAGCCACCTGCTGGCCTGGGCGCGCCGGCTGGCGCCACGCATGGGGGCGCAGCACCCTGATCTGGTGCAGCAACATCTGCACCGCTGGTTGGGTGGAAAATCGGACTATCTCAAGGCCTGATGGCCAGACCTGGAACTGTGACTGCATGACCCTCACCGAGCTCAAGTACATCGTTGCCGTTGCCCGCGAGCGGCACTTCGGGCGTGCCGCCGAGGCGTGTCATGTGTCTCAGCCCACGCTGTCCGTGGCCATCAAGAAACTGGAAGAAGAGCTGGAGGTCAAGCTGTTCGAGCGCAGCGCCAGCGAGATCACGCTCACTGACCTGGGCGGTGAAATTGTTCGCCAAGCGCAGAGCGTGCTGGAGCAGGCCGCAGGCATCAAGGAAATTGCCAAGCGAGGCAAGGACCCGCTGGCCGGGCCTTTGCGACTGGGCGTGATCTACACCATAGGCCCTTACTTGTTGCCGGACCTGGTGCGGCAGGTCATTGACCAGGCACCCCAAATGCCCTTGATGTTGCAAGAGAACTTCACGGTCAAGCTGCTGGAGATGTTGCGCACGGGCGAAATTGATTGCGCCATCATGGCCGAGCCGTTTCCGGATGCCGGGCTGGCCACAGCCCCGCTCTATGATGAACCCTTCATGGCGGCTGTGCCCAGTACCCACGCATTGGCACGGCGTGCCAGCCTGAGTGCGCAGGAACTCAAGGCCGAGACCATGCTGCTGCTGGGCACGGGGCACTGCTTTCGCGACCATGTGCTGGAAGTCTGTCCAGAGTTTGCTCGGTTTGCCAGTGACGCTGAGGGCATTCGCCGCAGCTTTGAGGGCTCCTCCCTGGAGACCATCAAGCACATGGTGGCCGCTGGCATGGGCGTGACGCTGGTGCCGCGCCTGAGTGTGCCGGCGGAGGCCTTGCAAGCACCGACCAAAGGTCGCCGCCGCGAGGTCATCGAGACCCACGTGCGTTACTTGCCGGTGGTGGATGAGGATGGTCGCCCACCCATGCGCCGCGTATTGCTGGCCTGGCGCCGCAGCTTTACCCGCTATGAAGCGATTGCCGCCTTGCGCAACGCCATTTATGCCTGTGAGTTGCCAGGCGTGCAGCGCCTGTCATGAGCGTGGCTGATGATGGGAGTGGTGTGATGCGTGAACGTCTGGCCCTGTACCTGGACCTGATTCGATGGAATCGACCTGCGGGTTGGTTGCTCTTGCTGTGGCCCACCTTGTCTGCCTTATGGGTGGCCGCCCAGGGGTGGCCCGGGTGGCATTTGCTGACGGTGTTTGTGTTGGGGACGGTGATCATGCGCAGCGCGGGTTGCTGCGTCAACGATGTGGCGGATCGAGACTTTGACCGCCACGTCAAGCGCACGGCACAGCGACCGGTGACCCGAGGCGCCGTGTCGGTGCGGGAGGCCTTGGGGCTGGGCGCCGTGTTGGCCCTGCTGGCGTTCTGCCTGGTGCTGACCACCAATTCCACCACCATCGCCTGGTCCTTTTTGGGCTTGCTGGTGACCTTGCTGTATCCCTATGCCAAGCGGCATGTCTCCATGCCGCAAGCCGTGCTGGGCGTGGCCTTCAGTTTTGGCATTCCGATGGCTTTTTCCGCTGTGCACGGTGGTGAACTTAGCTGGCCGGGCATGGCGTCCTCCGCCCCATGGCAAGCCTGGGCTTTGCTGCTGGGGAACTTATTCTGGGTGCTGGCGTATGACACCGAATACGCCATGGTGGACCGTGACGACGACTTGCGCATTGGCATGAAGACATCGGCCATCACCCTGGGCGATCATGATGTTCACGCCGTGGCCGGTTTTTATGCGCTATACCTGGTGTCGTGGTGGGGATTGCTGCGCGATGAGCAGCTAGGATGGCCCTTCATGCTGGGCTTGACGGGTGCCGCCTTACAGGCGTTGTGGCATTTGCACCTGATTCGGGGACGACAGCGCGAAGCCTGCTTCCAGGCTTTTCGCATGAATCACTGGTTGGGGGCCACCATGTTTGTCGGGGTGGCCGCCGGATACGCGCTGCGGGGCTGAGCCCCGCAGCCAGCCAACGCCTCAGGCCTTGGACTTCTTGGCTTTTTTCTTCTTGGCTTTTTTAGCCTTTTTCTCGGCCTTGGGTGCGGGGGCTGCTTCCGCCTTGGGGGCGGGCGCAGCCGGTGCTGCCGCGGGTGCGGCTGGTGCGGCAGGCGCTGCGGCGGCAGGGGCCGCGGGTGCTGTGGCGACAGCCGGCACCACAGGGGTGGTCACGGTGTTCTGGGCAGAGACGGACAGGGACAGCACAAGGCCGGCACCAGCCAGCAGGGAAGCAATCAATCGGGTCATGGAAAGGTGTGTCATCAAAAAAATACGACAGAGGTATTCTCGCACCGAAGTGATGATGATTTGTAAAGCCTCAACGCCCGAACTCGTCACCCAGCTCGGCCGCGCGCAGTCGAGCGGCTTCCATCGCTTGACGAAAATGATCGGCCACCTGGGATGCTGCCATGGCCGTCAGGGCCGCGTAGGTGGTGCCCCCTTTGGAGGTGACGCGTTCGCGCAGGGTCGCGGGTGAGTCGGGGCTTCTGCGTGCCAACTCGGCGGCGCCACTGAATGTGCCGATCGCCAATTGCCTGGCCTGCTCGGGCGTGAGGCCCATGCGTTCAGCGGCCTCCGCCATGGCCTCGATGAAGTAAAACACATACGCCGGCCCCGACCCTGAGATGGCCGTGACCGCATCGAGCAAGGACTCTTGTGGCACCCACAGATGCTGCCCCGTGCTGGACATGACTTGTTCAATGAGAAGGCGGTCATCCTCGCTCACGCCCGGTCTTGCAAATAAACCTGTTTGCCCCAGTCCAATCAAGGCGGGTGTGTTGGGCATGGCTCGCACGACGCGCTCGGTGTGCAACCACGAGACCATGCTGTCGGTTCGAATGCCGGCGGCCACAGACAAATGCAAGGCCGCGCGTGTGAAGGGCGCCGATTGATGAGCGGCCTCCTTGAACGTTTGGGGTTTGACGGCCCAGACCACCAGTTGCGCTTGACTCAAGCGTGCATCTGGCATCTCCATGGCATGAACGCCATGTGCCTTCAGCAACTGCTCACGTGTGGGCGCAAAGGGCTCCACGACGTGCAAATGGTCTGCGGGCAGGCCTTGGCGTCGCAGGCCGCCGATGAGCGCACTGGCCATATTGCCGCCGCCGATAAATGCCATGTGGGTTTGCATGGGTGCTGAAGGTCTTTCTTTGGTTGGCTGGGTGCGTCACGGAACCCCTGGGTGTGGGCGCAAATCTGCGTGTGGCGCGATCGAGCGGCCATTGTCGGTGATGAGAGCGGTATCAGCAGAGGTCGTAAAAGAATTAAAAAGTGTTCAAAATAGCTCCATTGAGGAAAATTTAAGACAATTCTGGGCGGGTGGATGCGCGGCACTTGCACGGCAAAGTTGAAACGTGGCATAATCACAGGTTCCCGCCAAAGAAGGTGGGAGCTATTCATCCCCAAACGGTCAGATGGTGCGAGTGGTTCGCAGGTCTGGCTGACGGGACCAAGACTGATCGGCGCGACATGGGTCATGCCGGTACAAGTTGGGAACTATTGAAATGATCCAGACTGAATCTCGGTTAGAGGTCGCCGACAACACCGGCGCGAAGTCCGTTTTGTGCATCAAGGTGCTCGGCGGGTCCAAGCGTCGCTATGCGAGTGTTGGCGACATCATCAAGGTGAGCATCAAGGAAGCGGCACCCCGCGGACGCGTCAAAAAAGGCGAGGTCTATAGCGCGGTGGTGGTTCGTACGGCCAAGGGC
>VEQI01000311.1 GCA_018883305.1 Limnohabitans sp.
TGACCAACATCCGCAACCATCTGGAAGCCGATCCGGAGGTGAAGATCGTGGTGGTGTCGCATGGTCAGGGCCTGGACTTTCTGTTGGAGGGGGCCGTCGGGACCCATGGACAGCCCTTTGCCGGCACCATTGCCGACTTGACCAACAAGGGCGTGCGCTTTGCCGCCTGCCAGAACACCATGCAGAACCGAAAAATCACCCGCGACCGCCTGGCGATGGAAGCGGTGGTGGTGCCCTCGGGGGTGGCCGAAGTGGCGCGTCTTCAGGCCCACGAAAAATTTGTTTACCTTCGTCCCTGACCGATGGCACGGATGACCGTGCGCAGCTATTTTTCCGTCTGGATTATTCAATGGGAGTGTGTATGTCCATGAAGCGATTAATTGTTCAAGCCAGCCTGATGGCTGTGGCGCTCAGCAGCGCCTTGAGTGCTCAGGCGCAGGCCCCGGATGCTCGGCAGGTGCGTAGCTGGGCGGCCGGCTGTGCCAACTGTCACGGAACCAACGGCCAGGCCCTGCAAGGCATGGAGCCGCTGGCGGGCGTGAGCCAGGAGGACATCATCAGGAAGATGCAGGACTTCAAGACTGGACGCAAACCTGCCACGCTGATGCATCAGTTGTCCAAGGGCTATTCGGATGAACAAATCCAGGCCATTGCCGGTTACTTTGCGGCCCAAAAGAAATAAGGAGTGCCGTCATGAAACGTCGTCAATTCATTCAGACGTCTGCCCTGGGTTCTGCGGCAGGCGTGATGGGTCTTTCCGGTTGCGCCACCCCCGGTGGTGGTTCCGGCCCCAAGGTGGTGGTGGTGGGTGGTGGTTACGGTGGCGCCACGGCGGCCAAGTATGTTCGCATGTGGTCGGACTACGGCATTCAGGTCACGTTGGTGGAGCCCAATGCGGCTTTTGTGTCTTGCCCCATTTCCAACCTGGTCATCGGTGGCAGCAAGACCATGGCCGACATCACCACGCCGTATGACAACCTGACACGTCGCCATGGCGTGCAGGTGGTGCAAGACAGCGTGAGCGCCATCGACCCCAGCGCACGCAAGGTCCGGCTGGCCAGCGGCGGAGAGTTGTCCTACGACCGACTCATCCTGTCGCCTGGCATCGACATCATGAGTGACACCTTGCCGGGTCTCACCAAGCCGGGTGCGCAGGACAAGGTACTGCACGCCTGGAAGGCCGGCCCGCAAACCTTGGCGTTGCGCCGTCAACTGGAAAGCATGCGCGATGGGGGCGTGTACGCCATCACCATTCCAATGGCTCCCTACCGTTGTCCCCCGGGGCCCTATGAGCGGGCCTGTCAGGTGGCACACTATTTCAGCAAGGCCAAGCCCAAGAGCAAGGTGCTGATCCTGGATGAGAACGATGATGTCACTTCCAAGGGGCCGTTGTTCAAGAAGGCCTGGGCCGAGCGCTACAAGGGCATCATCGAATACCGCCCCAAGCACAAGGTGATGGATGTCGATGCCGCCACCAACACCCTCAAGTTTGAATTCAATGACGATCTGAAAGCGGATGTGCTCAACGTCCTGCCCATGATGCGCGCGGGCGCCATTGCGGTGAACACGGGGCTGGCCACGGCCAACAAGCGCTGGTGCGAGGTGGACTTCCTGACCCATGAGTCCAAGGCCGCGGCCAACATTCACGTGTTGGGCGACGCTATCCAGATTGCGCCGCTCATGCCCAAGTCGGGTCATATGGCCAATCAGCATGGCAAGACCTGTGCAGCGGCCGTGGTGGCCCTGCTCACGGGGCAAGCCGTCAACCCCATGCCCATTTACAACAATACCTGTTACAGCTTTGTGAGTGATGAGGACGTGGTCCATGTGGCCAGCGTGCACCGCTACGATGCCGAGAAAAAGACCATGCTCACTGTGCCGGGTTCAGGCGGTGTGTCTGCTGCGGCCAACGAGCTGGAGGGGCGTTACGCGCTGGCCTGGGCACGCAACATCTGGGCTGATACCCTGGCTTAACACGCGAGGGATCCAGGGGAGCGCGCACGATGAGGGTCTTATTGGACAAACGTCTGACGTCCTTGTGTCTGGCGGGCTTGCTGGCCTGGGGTGCTCATCTCCCGACGCAGGCCCAGGCGGATGAGGCCCGTGCCCGCAAGATCGTGGGGGGCGTGTGCTTTATCTGCCATGGCATGGATGGAAATTCAGCCAGTGAGGTGTTTCCACGTCTGGCCGGGCAGCATGCCGAGTACATCGCTCGACAACTGGCGCACTTCAAGAGCGGTCAACGCAAGTCCACCGCCATGGCAGACATGGTGGCCAAACTGACACCGGACGAGATGCTGGCCTTAGGCCGCTTCTTTGAAAAACAACCGGTGACACCCGATCCCGTCAAAGACCCGGATCTGGCCGCCATGGGGCGTTACGTTTATCTGCACGGCAACAAGTTCAGCGGCGTGCCTGCCTGCGCCAGTTGCCATGGTCCCCAAGCCCTGGGCACGGTTCAGTTGCCTCGTCTGGCGGGGCAGCATGCAAGCTATCTGGAGACTCAACTCAAGCAGTTCCACCAGCGCGAGCGTACCAACGACAATGCCGTGATGCACGCCATCGTGGTCAAGATGACGGCGTTGGAAATGGCGGCCGTGTCTGAATACCTCAGTGGCCAGTGAGAGGCCAGACAGGCGCAGCGCATGAAGTTCTCTCTGAATGTATCGCGGCGTGACTTTTGCGGGCGTGCCGCCGCGATCGGTGCCGGTCTGTGGGGGGCGCATGTTTCTGCCGCGTCCCCGGATGTCTTGCCGCCCTCTCGTTCATTGCCCCAGGAGTTGTCGGCGGCCCTGGCCAAGGACCATCCCTTGATCGTCATGGTGAGCCTGGCTGGCTGTCCCTATTGCCATGCCGCTCGGCGCAGTTACCTGTTGCCTATGTGGCGGGAGGGCGTTCCTCTGGTGCAGGTGGACATGCGAAGCGCAGCCATCACTGTGGATTTCCAGGGGCAGCGCGTGACCCATGATCAACTGGTGCAACAGTGGCGTATCTCGATCGCGCCCACGCTGTTGTTCTTCGGTCCACAAGGCCGTGAAGCGGCAGAGCGCATGGAAGGCGCGTACTTGCCGGACTTTTATGGGTCTTACCTGGAAGCCCGCATTCAAAAGGCCCGTGGCAGTTGGTGAGTTGGATGGAAGCCCTGCGCTGATCGCATCGAGTCAGTGGCTCAGGCACAGGGAAATCCCTGATCAGATCTCGATGTTTGTTTGCGTGAACGCGGCAGATTCTAGATATATTCGTCATCAATGATATTTAGGTGGTGATTGTGACGCAATCGATCTTGGTGTGGGGTGGTCTGCTCGCTTGGTTTGGAGGGGTGTTGCCCGTGCTGGCGCAGCCGACCTTGTTCAAGGATGCGGATCTGGCGCTGGGTCGAGAACTGATCACCACACACAAGTGCGAGGCCTGTCATGCCCGTCGTGTGGGCGGAGACGGTTCGGACATCTATGACCCGGGCGGTCGGATCAAAAATGCCGCTTTGCTCAGAGGGATGGTGGAGTACTGCAACACCGAGCTCAACCTGGGCATGTTCCCGGAAGAGGTGTCATCGGTGGCGGCGGTCATCAATCAGCGGCACTACAAATTCAAATGACGGAAGGAACGTCCGCATGGATGCGCTCGACGCGAATCTGAAGGCCACGTCGCCGATGGCGGGCCGGGTGCGCAAGGCGCCCGAACATTTTCTCGATGCCGATGGCATTCGGCGCGTGAAGGAAGAAGCCCGTTCAGGGCGACGTGGTTTCATTCGCCACGCTTTTGCTGCGGCCGCCGCGGCTGCCGCCTCACCGGCTGTCCTGGCTCAGGGCAATCCGGTGCCACCCGAAGGCGGTGATCCGCACATCCTGAACCTGCCCGAACATGCCACGGGTCTGGGGCAGGGCGTGGCGACAGAGGGCTATGGCAAACCGTCCAAGTACGAGTCCAACATTCAGCGCCGGCAAAGCCCCGGACTGACGCAGACGTCGCAAGCCTCGGTGTCGTTTGCACCGCTGCAATCCCTCTTTGGCATCGTCACGCCCAGTGGTCTGCACTTCGAGCGCCACCACCAGGGCTGGTGGGATATCGATC
>VEQI01000024.1 GCA_018883305.1 Limnohabitans sp.
GGCTGGGATCATCAGCCAAAAACTGAAGTTGTTCATGCGTGCAAAAGCCATGTCAGAGGCACCAATTTGCAGCGGAATCATCCAGTTCGCAAAACCAACGAAGGCCGGCATGATGGCGCCAAACACCATGATCAGGCCGTGCATGGTGGTGAGCTGGTTGAAGAGCTCGGGGTTGACGACCTGCAGGCCGGGCTGGAACAGCTCGGCGCGGATCAACAGGGCCAGCACACCGCCAATCATCAGCATGGCGAAAGCGAACAGCAGGTATAGGGTACCGATGTCCTTGTGGTTGGTGGCAAAGACCCAGCGACGCCACCCGTGGGGTGCACCGTGGTGATCATCGTGTCCGTGGCCAGCAACGTGACCGTGGGGATCGAGAACTGCGCTCATGGTGAATTCCTTCGAATGGAGTCAATACTTACTTGCGGGCGGCCTTGACGTCGGCCGGCTGCACCAGCTGGCCCGTCTTGTTGGACCAGTTGTTCTTGGTGTAGCTGATCACGGCAGCCAGATCGGTGTCACTCAGCTGTTTCCACGCCGGCATGGCACCGCCAGCTTGACCGTTGAGCAACACGTTGATTTGCTTGTTCTTGTCGGCGTCAAGCACGACCGCAGCGCCGTCCAGCGGCTTGATCGGGCCGGCGCCCTTGCCGTTGGGCTGGTGGCAGGCGGAACAGTTGGCGGCATACACTTTCTCGCCGCGCTTGACGATTTCGTCCAGCGTCCAGACCTTGGAGGGATCATCCTGCTTGGCAGCCAGTTTCTTTTGCTCGGCGGCCACCCAGGCAGAGTAGTCTTCGGCGCTCACCACTTTGACATGGATGGGCATGTAAGCGTGCTCTTTGCCGCACAGTTCCTGGCACTGACCATAGAAGTCACCGGTGCGCTCTGCACGGAACCAGGTGTCACGCACGAAGCCGGGCAGCGCATCTTGCTTGATGCCCAGCTGGGGCACGGCAAACGCGTGGATCACGTCGTTGGCGGTGGTGATGATGCGGACCTTTTTGTTGACGGGCACCACCAGCGGGTTGTCCACTTTGAGCAGGTAGTTGTCAATGGAGACGCCCTTGGCGCCGCTGTCGGAAATTTTGCGGTGCTCGTTGTCCAGCGTGGAGATGAAGCCAATGCCTTCACCCTCACCTTTGATGTAGTCGTAACCCCACTTCCACTGGTAACCCGTGGCTTTGATGGTGAGGTCGGCGTTGGAGGTGTCCTTCTGGGCCACCACCGTCTTGGTCGCGGGCAACGCCATCAAAATGACGATGATGAAAGGCACCACGGTCCAGGCGATTTCCACCTTGACCGATTCGTGGAAGGTGGCAGGCTTGTGACCCAGGGACTTGCGGTGCTTGAGAATGGAATAGAACATCACGCCGAAGACGGCGATGAAAATCACCGTGCAGATGATCAGCATGAACCAGTGCAACCAGGCCTGCTCTTCGGCGATCTTGGTCGCGCCTGCGGGCAAATTGAGTTGTCGCACGCCCGGACCGCCGGGCAAATCGTTCACGGCCCAGGCGGCCGTGGACAGCCAGGTTCCGAGCATGAGCAGGCTTGACGCCAACGTTCTGTTCAACTTGTTCATCGTCTTCTCTTGAGTGACCTCGTGGGGTGATCCCGTCAAAACCCGGAGTTCTGGCGAGACACGCGATAGCCAGCCCAGGGCTCAGCCCCGAGCAAAACAGCGCCGCGCATTGTAGCAAGCCTTCTCGTGGAGCTAGCTGACAACCATCTTGCGAGCCATCCATGTGCTCGCGCTCAGTCGCGCGCGGGACGCTGGCCCAGCATGGCCTTGAGGTCGTGCAGGGACACCTCGGTCTGGGCGGTCACTCGTGCCCGGGGGGTGGGTTTGAGCGCATGGCCATAGATCACCTCGAAGGTGAGGCTCAGGCGCCCGTCCTGCGCTTGGCGCAGCGGGGAGTCCGGGGCGGATAGCGCCGCACGCAGCCGTGCACCCCACCCTCGTCCACGGCAAGCCACATGGCGTGCAGGGCTCAGGTTACGACCCATCGCCCGCAAATCGGCCAGCAAAGCGTCCGCATCGGCGTAGGTCAGGGTGATGCGCTCCATGTCCATGACCGGCTCGGCAAAGCCCGCCTGCACCAGTAAATCGCCCCAGTCGTGCATGTCGGTGAAGGCATGCGTCGGTGACGGCCAGCCTTGCTGTTCGTACACCGCGCGAATTTCGCGCAGGGAATCCGGCCCCAGGCAGGAAAACATCACAAATCCATCCACCGCCAGGGCGTCATGCCACTGGCGCAACAGGGTCTGGGGATCGGGGTGCGCATGCAGGCTCATGTTGGCCCACAGCATCTGGGCCTGTCCGACATCGGCCTGTGCCTGCACGACAGGCGGCGTCTTCCAGAACTGCCAGCGCGGCTTGGCCAGTTGCGCGCGCGTGGCCGCCAGGCGCTGAACCGAGGATTCCACCCGAGTCACCAGGGCCTGGGGGTAGCGCTGCGCCAACAGGTCCGCAGCCGTCCAGCCCCCCAGTGAAGGCGACCAGTCCACCCAATGGGCAGGGGCCTGTCGCATCCATTGCAGCCGCGACTCCATGCGGCGTGCCACTTCGCCGTGCAGCCAGGCATCCGCGCCTAGGGCAGCCGGCACCCGTCCCTGCAGCCAGCGCTGGGCAGCCACCGCATCCATGGGTGGTCGCGGGTTGCTGGGTGATGGGTTCACAAGGGGGGTGTCAAGCATGGCCGCGTCAGTATATTGGGGCGATGTTGTCCTCCTCACGCCTGTTCACATCGACCCGGCCCGCTGTGCGGGCAGTCCTTGACTGGGCATCGTACTGGCCAAGCCGTTGCTGGATTTGCGGCAGCTGGCCCACCCAGGCGCTGTGCGAGGACTGTGTCACCGCCTTTGCCCAACCCGGGGCGAGGCACTCGGCTGGTGTGGCAGGCCTGGAGGGTTGCCACGCCGCACTGGACTACGCTTACCCGTGGGATCGTTGCATTGCCACCTTCAAGTTTGGTCAACAGCCCGGTCTGGCACGCCCGTTGGCCGGGCTGATGTCGCATGCCCCCGGCATCGCGCCCGCCCTGGAAGCAGTGGACCTGGTGGTGCCCATGCCACTCTCCCCCCAACGCCTGCGAGCCCGTGGCTACAACCAGGCCCATGAACTGGCCCGCCACCTGTTGGCTGCCCTCCGGACAGAAACGCTGCCCCAGCCACGCTACACCCCTCATTTGCTGTTGCGTGCACGGGACACGCCGGCCCAATCCGGACTGGACGCCCGCACGCGCAGCACCAATCTGTCAAAAGCCCTTCAGATCCTGCCCCAACACCATGATCAGGTCCGGGGGTGTCGGGTGGCGGTGGTGGATGACATCCTGACCACGGGTGCCACGCTGCGCGAGGCCGCACGCGCCTTGCGTGCGGCTGGCGCCCGCTCCGTGGTGGGCGTGGTGCTGGCCCGCACGCCTGCGGTAAGCTAGCCGGCATGTTCCATATTGTTCTGGTCCACCCTGAAATTCCGCCCAACACGGGCAACGTCATCCGGCTGGCCGCCAACACGGGCTGCACCCTGCATCTCATCGAGCCCCTGGGCTTTTCCATGGAAGATCGCCAGATGCGCCGGGCCGGCCTGGATTACCACGAGTACGCGCAAGTGCAACGACATGCCAGCTGGGCAGAATTTCAAGCCAGTGAACGTCCGGATCCGGCCCGCTGTTTTGCCCTCACCACGCGTGGCCAGCGCGGCGTACACGAGGTGGCCTTTCAGCCCGGGGACTGGTTGGTGTTTGGCAGTGAGACGCAGGGGCTGCCCCCCGATCTCCGCGAGCAATTCGCTACCGACCAGCGCTTACGTCTGCCCATGCGGGCCGAGCAACGCAGCCTCAACCTCTCCAACGCAGTGGCCGTGGTGGTCTTTGAGGCCTGGCGACAACAGGGCTTTGCCGGCGCAGGCCGTTGAGGCGTTCAGGCAAATCGGCGGGCAATCGTTTCAGCCACACACACCGGCTTGTCGCTGCCCTCACGCTCCACCTGCACCTGCCAAATTTGCTGAAAGCCCTGGGGCTCGATCGGGTCACAACTCAGCAAAGTGATGCGGGCACGCAATCGGCTGTTGACCAGCACAGGCGCCATGAAACGCACCTTGTTCAGGCCATAGTTGATGCTCATGCGCACCTGGTCGATGCGCATGGCCGATTCGAAGAACTTGGGCACCAAAGACAGCGTCAGGTAGCCATGGGCAATGGTGGCGCCAAACGGCCCCTCGGCTGCGCGTTTGGGGTCCACGTGTATCCATTGGTGGTCGCCCGTGGCCTGGGCAAACAGATCAATCTGCGATTGCGTGACGGTGATCCAGTCGCTGACCGCCACTTCCTGTCCCACGCACTGGGCCACTTCCTGCAGGGATGCAAACACTTTCATGACGAGGCCTTTCAGATTCAGGCGCGCATCACCGCGTCCCACAGCAGCTTGCTGCCCGTGAGGAACAGGCCGAAGTGGGCCAGGCGGTAAAAGAGCGCGGGTTGGATATTGCGGGCAATCTTCAACCCCAGCCAGACCCCAATGGGCGCAAACGGCAACAGCAGCGCGGATGTGCCCAGGTTGCGCCAGTCCAGCAGCCCCAGCAGCCCATAAGGAATCCACTTGGAGAGGTTGAGGAAGAAAAAGAGCACCGCCATGGTGGCCGTGAAGGTCAGCGGGGGCAAGCGCATCGGCAACACATAGGCATTCACGGGCGGCCCACCCGTGTGGGCGATGAAACTGGTGAACCCCCCCAAGGTGACCAGAATGCGCCCCAGCCAGCGTGGCGGCGGCGGGCTGTCTGCCTTGATGGGAAAGAGCAGTCGCTGGGTCAGGAACAGCAGGGTGAAGCCGCCCACCAGACCCGACACCAAATGGGTGTTCAGCGTACCGAAGGAGAAGTAACCCACCACGGTACCCATCAAGCCCCATGGCAATAAAAAGCGCAGCAAGGCACGGTCACAGTGCTGGCGCAGGGCCGCCAGCCCCAACACATCCAGCAAAAACAACACCGGCATGAGAATGGCCGCGGCCTGGGGCACGGTCACTGTCATGGCCAGCATGGGCACCGCCAGGGCGCCAAACCCGATGCCGAAGCCGCTTTTGCTGATGCCCAGCAAAATCACGGCCGGCACGGCCATGACATAGAACCAGGGATCAGTGATGCACCAGGTACTCACGCTCACAACACCGTGCAAGCCTGCTCAAAACTCAGACGCGGATTGCGCGGGAACAGCTTGCTGTCGTCGCCGTAGCCCAGGTTGAGAATGAAATTGACAGAGCAACGGCCGTCGGGGAAGAACTCGGCGTTGACCTTGGCGGCGTCGAACCCGCTCATGGGGCCGCAATCCAGGCCCAGCGCGCGAGCCGCGATCATGAAGTACGCGCCACTCAGCGTGCTGTTGCGCGAGGCGGTGGCCGCCGCCAGTGCGGCATTGCCTTCAAACAAGGCCTTGGCGTCTGCAAAGTTGGGAAAGACCAGCGGCATGTGCTCATAGAACTGGTTGTCCGTGGCCACAATCACCACCACCGGTGCGGAGCGGGTCTTGTCCACATTGCCCGGACTCATGGTGGGCAGCAACCGCTCCTTGGCCTGGGCCGTGTGCAAGATGACGTAGCGCGCCGGCTGGGCGTTCATGGAAGTGGCGCCCATTTTGGCGATGTCATACACCTGTTGCACCAAAGACAGCGGCACCGGCTTGTCTTGAAAACCATTGGCCGTGCGTGCGTTGAGAAACAATTGCTCCAAAGCGGCTTGAGAGAGAGTCATGAAATGTCCTAGAAATCAAACATGCAAAGTGCCATGCGCGGGGCAGATGGCCTGATCCGGCGTGAGAGAGAGCTATTCGGGTTGGAGTCCGGCGGCTCGCATCAACGGCACCCAGCGATCCAGGTCCCGGCGCAACAAAGCTCGCGCATCCTCCCCGATGACGGCCAGGGGGCGACCCCCTGCCCTCTCGAAGCGCTCCATCACGTCCGGCGATTGCGCCGCGCGGGCAAACTCGGTGCGCCAACGCGCCAGCTCGGGCGCCGGTGTGCGGGCCGGGGCAAAAAAGCCAAACCAGGACTCCAGCTCCAAGGCCGCCGCGCCGGTTTCACGCAGCGTGGGCACCCCAGGATGCATGGGCAACCGGGCTGAACCCGAGACGGCCAGCGCCTTGAGGCTGCCCGCGTCCACATGCACGCGCGCCGTGGAGGAAAGATCAAAGAACACATCCACGCGCCCACCCAGCAAGTCGGCATAGGCCGGCTGCGCGCCACGATAGGGGACATGGGTGATCTGCACGCCAGCCAAGTGCCACAAGGCCGCGGCCAGCACATGCTGGCCTGAACCGTTGCCCGCGGAGGCATAGCTCAGTCGCCCAGGGTTGGCCTTGGCGTAAGCCACCAACTCACCCAGGGTGGCAAAAGGCAAATCCTTGCGGGCCACCAGGGTGTAGCTATAGGCAGCTGCCAGACCAATGGGTTCAAAATCCTTCAGGGGGTCGTAGCTGAGTTGCTTGAACAGGCCCACATTCAAGACCATGTTGGACACGGAGCCCGTCAACACGGTGTAACCGTCCGGGGCCGCCTTGGCCGCCAGATCGGTCCCCACCAGGGTGCCGGAACCCGTGCGGTTTTCCACCACCACGCTGCTTTTGAAGCTTTGCCCCAGCTTGTCCGCCAGCGTGCGTGCCACGAAATCAAAACCGCCACCGGGTGGCTGCGGCACGATCACGCGGATGGGCCGGTTGGGAAACACGTCCTGCGCCCGAACCGCCGTTGCGCCCAAAGCGCTCGAGAGGGCACCGGCCAGTCCACCCAGCAGTTGGCGCCGGTGGATCATGCCGTTGAACTTGGGCAGTGAAGATGCGGCTTGCATGGCTCAGCGCTCAAGCGGTTTGCCCGCCAGCCAGTTGGCACCACGGCGGTACAGGTCCTGCACGCCCTCACCCTTGAGCATGGGCATGTCCATCTTGACCTTGTAACCAATGCGCGTCTGGATGTAAGCCAGGTGGCGATAGCCCTCGGGAAAACCGGCCAGGGCCGCTGCGTCCAGCTCAAGGCGGGCGGCGGGGTCGACCGGGTCGATGCGGTCTTTCTCGTAAATGGGCTGACGGTGAACCAGGCCCCAGCGGCCGTCACGCTGCTCGAAGAAATCGTAGAAACGCCCGGTGCACACCACATCGCACAGCACACCTTCCACCTGGCCGCGCTGGGAGATGGTCATCTTGGTCTGAGCAATGGCACGGGTGCCTTGGACATCAATGGAGGAGCCCCCCAGAAAATGCAGGATGCTCACCCCTTTGTTCCAGCCTTCAATGGTGACGCGAATGAACTCCTCGAAGGGGCCCTGGAACCAGGTGGCCATCATCACGCCGTCGTCGTGCCAGACGGTCTTGAAGCGTTCCCAGTCGCCGGCATCACGCCAGACGGCCCAGCTTTCCACCAGTTGACGAATGCGCAGTTGTTGTTCGAGTTGAGAGTCCATGTTGTCCAATCGGTGACGCGGCAAGCCGCGAGTTGCATGAATTTGATCGACCATACCGCAAAAACCCTCAGGGACGTGGCACCATGGCGGCAAGGTCGTCATGGGCTGGTCTGCGGGTCACCGTGGGGTGCAGTCGTGGCGGCATTGTCGTCAACCCGAACAACCTTCGCTCGTACTCGCATATTTCGTCATGATTGACATTCCAGTGCTCATCATCGGGGGCGGACCCAGCGGCCTGATGCTGGCCAATGAACTGGGCGCTCGCCAAGTTCCCTGCCTGCTGGTGGACGCCAAGCCCTCCACCGCCTTTAACCCGCAGGCCAACGCCACCCAGGCGCGGACCATGGAGCATTACCGTCGGCACGGCTTTGCGCATGAAGTCCGCCAGCAAGGCCTGCCACCCGACCACCCCACCGACATCGCCTACTTCACGCGACTCACGGCCCATGAACTGGCCCGACTGTCGCTGCCCACGGCCGCGCAGGCGGTGAAGAACATTCGCCAGATGAGCGGCTCCTGGAGCGCTGCCGAGCTGCCGCACCGCGTGTCGCAAAAATACGTGGAGCCCATCATCCGGCGTCACGCCGAAAAATGGCCAGGCGTGGACATCCGTTTTGGCTGGACCTTGAAGCGCTTTGAAGACCAAGGCACCCATGTGGACGCCTGGATTCAACCCACGGACGAGTCTCAGCCTGAGATTCAGGTGCGCACACGTCACCTGGTGGGCGCCGATGGGCCGCGCAGCTTGGTGCGGCATCAGCTGGGCATTGGCTATGAGGGCGCCACTGGCATGAAGCGTGGCTACATGGGCGGGCAGATGTTCGCGGTGTACTTCCGCTCCCCCGAGGTCTACCAACGCATTCCGCACGCACGGGCCTGGATGTATGTGGCCGTCAATGCCCAGCGGCGCGCCTTGCTGGCTTCCGTGGACGGGGTGAGCGAGTTTGCCTTCCATGCGGCCATTCATGAGGGCGAGCCTGCCGATGACTGGACCGCCGAAGATGCGCGACGCATCGTGCAGCAGGTCATGGGCTGCGAGATCGCGATGGAGGTGTTGTCGGTGCAAACCTGGACCGCCGGTCATGCGCTGGTGGCGCAGGCGCTGGCCCGTGGGCGGGTGTTCCTGATCGGAGATGCCGCGCATCTGTTCACACCCACGGGTGGCCTGGGCTACAACACCGGCGTCGAGGATGCCGTGAATCTGGGATGGAAGCTGGCGGCCGTGCATCATGGTCAAGCCCCTGAGGCTTTGCTGTCCACCTATGCGCTGGAGCGCAAGCCCATTGGGCATCGCAACACTGGGTACTCGCGGCAGTTCGCCGACTCGGTGGGGTTATTCCCAGCCACGGAAGTGCTGGAGGAAGACAGCCCAGCGGGCGAGGCCGCGAGGGCGCAAGCCAGCACACATTTGAATGCCCATGTGCGTCTGGAATTCAACATTCCTGGCGTGACCTTTGGCGGCCGGTATGACGGCTCTCCTGTGATCGTGGGGGATGGCACCTCGCCGCCACCCGATCACCCCAACGTGTATCAGCCCACGGCATGCCCAGGTGGCCGCCCGCCCCATGCGTGGTTGTCGGATGGGCAGTCTTTGTTTGATGTTTTGGGGTTGGGGTGGAGTTTGCTGGTGCTGTCGTCGACGCCATCCTCTGATCAGGTGCTCACTGCTCAGGTCGAGGGTCTGAGAGCAGCTGCCCAGACGAAGGGCGTGGCCCTGAACGTAGTGACCGTCCACGAACCTGGGCTCCTTGAGTTGTATGAGGCCCCCCTGGTCTTGGTTCGTCCGGACCATATCGTGGCCTGGCGAGGGCACGGGGTGCAGGATCCCTCGGCAGTGGTGGATCAGGTGCTGGGTTGGCGTCTGTGAGGACTTGAGAGAGGGCGCGCGCAACGAATGCCTCTTGCACGCACAAGTGTTCAGACCGACAAGTACATCCGCCTCAAGGCGTCATCGTTCACCAAGGTCTGCATGTCGCACGTGTGGCGGATCTGCCCTTTCTCCAGCACCACGGCCCGATCAGCCACCCACGCGGCGAAGGCCAGGTTTTGTTCGGACAGCAGCAGGCTCACGCCCGCCGCCTTGAGCGTCAGGACCATCTCGGCCATTTGCTCAACGATGATGGGGGCGACGCCTTCGGAGGGTTCGTCCAGCAAGAGCACCAGCGGGTTGCCCATCAAGCTGCGCGCCACCGTCAGCATTTGTTGCTCACCGCCACTCATGCGTCCACCGGGACGCTCCAGCAACTCGGCCAGCCGTGGAAAAAGTTGCAGCACCCGCGAAAGCGTCCAGTGGGGCGCAGGGGTGCCGTCCGGAAAAACGCGGGGCGGCTGTTGTCCCACGGACAAGTTATCCCGCACAGTGAGGTCGGTGAAGATGCGTCGATCTTCGGGCACATAACCCAGGCCCTTCTGCGCCGCGGCATGGGGCGCCAGCGCCATCAGATCATGACTCACAAAGCGAGCCTGACCGGAGCGCTCGGGGACCAGGCCCATCAAGGCTTTCAGCAGCGTGGATTTGCCCGCACCATTGCGACCCATCAGAGCCACCACTTCACCTTGCCTCACGTCCAGGGAGACATCAAACAGCACCCGCGCTGCACCATAACCGGCACACAGGTTCTGCACGCTCAACAGAGGCTCCCTCATCGTTGGACGGGTCGCCGTTTCATCGCTTGGAGGTGCAACGCGGGTGGGGCCAGCGTTTGTGGGGCTGGCATTTGAAGGCTTCACATCGCTGGCGGATGTCACCGACACGAGCCGCCCTTGCCCCAGATACACCGACTGCACCCGCGTGTCGTCGCGCACTTCTTGGGGTGTCCCGTAGGCGATGACCTGGCCACGTGCCAACACCAGCACGCGGTCAGCGTGTTCAAACACCACATCCATGCTGTGCTCGGTGAACAACACAGACAACTGGCGTTGCTGCACCAGCGAACGCGTGAGCGCCATGAGGTCTCGACGTTCTGCGGGCGCCATGCCAGCGGTGGGCTCATCCATCAACAAGAGTCGCGGTTGACTGGCCAAGGCCATAGCCAACTCCAGGCGCTTGACATCCCCGTACGCCAATTCATGGCCCGCCCGCTCGGCCTGATCTTGCAGGCCCACTTGTGCCAGCAAGTTCAGAGCATCCTCACGTCGATAGGCAGTGGCACGCCGCCAGGCGGAGAACATCCGTCCGTCGGCTGACAACAGTGCCATCTGAATGTTCTCGACCACGGTCATGGAGGTAAAGGTTTCGGCCACCTGGAACGTGCGCCCCAGGCCTCTGTGCCACAGCTCACGCGGCGAACACCCCAGCAAGGACTGCCCCTCGAACAACACGCTGCCCGCGTCGGGCGTCAATTGACCGTGAATGAGATTGAAGGTGGTGGACTTGCCTGCGCCGTTCGGGCCAATCATGGCCAGCAGCTCGCCCGGGGCCAGTTCGAAAGACACGTTGTCCACGGCCCGCACATTGCCAAAGGACTTGCGCAGACCGCGCACTTGCAGACCGCGCGCGGTGCTGTCGGCTTGGAGCGTCGCGAGAGCTGGTTGACTCATACGCCTCTCCCCTGCGCATCACCACGCGAGGAAATGAACTGTCGCCAGCGATGTGCAACGCCAACCAGGCCTTGCGGGACCGCCAGCACCAACACCAGCATCAGCCCTCCCAGCAATGCGCGCCAGAACGCCGTGCTGCGGGCCAGCGTGTCCTGCAAGGTGGTGAAGACCGCTGCACCCAACAAGGGCCCCAGGGTGGACTGCACGCCCCCCAGCAACACCATCACCAGGGCGTCCACCGAACGCCCCACACCCAACACGTCGGGCGAGATGCTGCCTTTGGAAAACACGTACAGCGTGCCCGCCAAACCTGCCCAGGCTGCAGCCACCACCAATGCGGTCCATTGCAAGCGCTCCACCGGCAACCCCAAGGCACGGGCACGCAAGCCCGAGTCACGCGACGCACGCAAACCATAGCCCAGGGGTGCGTGCAACAGGCGCTGCATGGCCAACACGCCCCCGGTCACCAGCAGCAGGGTCAAACTGAAATACACGGGTCGCGCGGACAACCAGGCGCTGGGCCACACCCCCGTCAAACCGTTGCTGCCCCCCGTGACCGCATCCCATTGAAATCCGATGGCCCACAAAATCTGTCCGAACGCCAGGGTCAACATGGCCAGATACACCCCGCTCAAGCGCAACAAAAACCAGGCCAGTCCCATGGCCACCCCGGCCGTGACCAGCGGCGCCAGCAGCAACATGGCTTCCATGGGCCAACCGCCACGCAACACGCCCAGGGCGGCCACATAGGCCCCCACGCCGAAATACGCAGCGTGTCCAAACGAATGCAACCCCGCCGGCCCCAGGATGAGATGCAGGCTGCAGGCAAACAGCACCGCCACCAACACATCGATCCCCAGCACCATGGCATAAGGCAACACGGAGGACATGAGCGGCAAGGTCGCCATCAGCAACGCGGCCCACAGCACGCGCCGTGAAGCCACCTGGGCCTGACGCAACGGCGCTTCGGCCCATGTCTGCCCTCGCTGCACCGCCGGTGGCTGACCCAACAAGCCCCAGGGACGAAACACCAGCACCACCGCCATCACCACAAATTCCGCCACCAGTGTGAGCTTGGAGAACGACACATGCACACCACCCAGCTCCACCGTGCCCAGCGCAATGCACAAGGCCTTGATCTCGGCAATCAGCAGGGCCGCCACATAGGCCCCCGGAATCGACCCCATCCCGCCCACCACCACCACCACGAAAGCGTCTCCCATGGTCTGCAGGTCCAGCCCCAGGCTGGCTGGCTCACGTGGAAGTTGCAGCGCACCGCCCAAACCCGCCAGTGCGCAACCCAGGGCAAACACACCCGTGAACAACCGCCCCTGCGGCACTCCCAAGGCACTCACTGTCTCGCGGTCCTGGGTGGCCGCACGCACCAGCAACCCCCAGCGGGTGCGATGTAACAGCCACCACACGCCGGCCAGCACCAGCGGTCCCACCGCGATCAGCCACAGGTCATAACTGGGGAACCGACGCCCCGCAATCTCCACCGCCCCAGCCAGGCCTGGCACCCGGGGCCCCAGCAGATCTTCCGGTCCCCAGGCCCAGAGTACGCCATCCTGAATCACCAACACTAAGGCAAAGGTGGCGAGCAATTGAAAGAGTTCAGGGGCCCGGTAGATGCGGCGCAGCAACAGCACCTCCACCAAGGCGCCCAGCGCCCCAGTGATGAGCGCGGCCAAGGGCACGGCCAGTGCGTAGCCCCAGGCCAGCCCCAGTGGCCGGCTGATGAGTTCCACCAGGGAATAAGCGAGGTAAATGCCCAGCAGGAAAAACGAGCCGTGAGCAAAATTGACGATGCGCGTGACGCCAAAGATCAGCGACAACCCCGCGGCCACCAGAAACAGCGAGGACGCGCCCGCCCAGCCATTGAGCCCTTGGACGATCCAGCCCCAGGCGTCCATGCTTGGTCAGACCACGCCGCTGGCTTCAGTCCGCCGCGCGCAGCTTGCGAACTTCATCGTTGCTGGGCTGGAACGCTGCACCGTCCTGGTAACGTGCATCCACCATCACGCCCTTGCCCTGGTCGTTGCGGGTACGCCCCACAAACGCACCCATGGTGGACTGGTGGTCCACGGCGCGAAAGCTCAGCTTGCCATAGGGGCTGTCAAATGACAGGCCACGGAAGGCGGTGATCAGTTTTTCGGTGTCAGTGCTGCCCGCCTTGCGCATACCGGCGGCCAGCGCATGGATCATGGTGTAACCCACCACCGAGCCCAGACGCGGATAGTCCTTGAAGCGGGCCTGATAAGCGCCCAGGAAAGCTTTGTGCTCCGGGGTGTTGATGCTGTGCCAGGGGTAACCGGTGACGATCCAGCCATTGGGCGTTTCGTCCTTGAGCGGGTCCAGGTACTCGGGCTCGCCGGTCAGCAGGCTCACCACTTCGCGTCCCTGGAACAGGCCACGGGTATTGCCCTCCCGAACAAACTTGGCCAGATCGGCCGCAAAGAGCACGTTGAAGACCGCATCGGGCTTAGCATCGGCCAGCGCCTGTACCACGGCACCCGCATCCACCTTGCCCAGCGCAGGGGCCTGCTCGGCCACAAACTCCACATCTGGCTGTACGGCCTTGAGCAATTGCTTGAAGGTGGCGGCGGCGGACTGGCCGTACTCGTAGTTGGGATAGACGATGGCCCAGCGCTTCTTGCGCAGCTTGGCGGCTTCGGGCACCAGCATGGCCACCTGCATGTAGGTGGAGGCGCGCAGTCGGAAGGTGTAGCGGTTGCCGTTTTGCCAGACCACCTTGTCTGTCAGGGGCTCACCAGCCAGAAAGAACATCTTGCGCTGACGCGCGAGGTCAGCCACGGCCAGGCCCACATGGGACAAAAAGGTGCCGCTCAGCACATCGACCTGCTCGCGCGCGATGAGTTCCTCCGCTGCGCGCACTGCATCCCCCGGGTTGGCGTTGTCGTCACGGAGGATGAGTTGCAGCTTGCGGCCATTCACGCCACCGGCGCCGTTGATTTCCTCCAGTGCCAGCTCCATGCCCTTTTTATAGGGCTCCAGGAAGGCCGGCTGGGCCTTGTAGCTGTTGATCTCGCCAATTTTGATCACACCCTGTGCCATGGCCAGCGACCCGCACACGCCCACACTCAGGCCCAGCGCCAGACCGCGCGCGAGCTGCTTGATTCGCGATGAGATGAAGAAGGACATGACCACTCCCAGACTTTCAAAGGGGGCTCAGTTTAACGGCTGGCCACCCGTGAACCGGTATACACATCGCCCGCTTGGCGGCATGGCCCACACGGCGTGGCTTATGCGGGAGGAACAGCCTTCTTATGACGCCAGGTTAGAAGTCCTGTTGTACAGTCATGGATTCAGCCATAAAACCACCATGAGCGCCCTGCACCAAGAAAAAGTCCTGTCCGTTCACCACTGGACCGACCGGCTCTTCAGCTTCACCACCACGCGCGACATGGGCCTGCGTTTCTCCAACGGCCACTTCACCATGATTGGCCTGCTGGTGAACAACAAGCCCCTGCTGCGCGCCTACAGCATTGTCAGCCCCAATTACGAAGAACATCTGGAGTTCCTCAGCATCAAGGTGCCCGATGGCCCGCTGACCTCACGTCTGCAGCACATCCAGGTCGGTGACAGCATCATCGTGGGTCGCAAGCCCACCGGCACCCTGCTGGTGGATTACCTGCTGCCCGGCAAAAATTTGTACATGCTCTCCACCGGCACAGGTATGGCGCCTTTCCTCAGCGTGCTGCGCGACCCCGAAACCTATGAGCGCTTCGAGAAGGTCATCCTGGTGCACGGCGTGCGCCAGGTCAATGAGCTGGCCTATCACGATTACCTCACGCAAGACCTGCCCAAGCATGAGCTGCTGGGCGAGATGGTGTCCTCTCAGTTCCTGTACTACCCAACCGTGACCCGCGAGCCCTACAAGAACACCGGCCGCATCACCGACCTGATGGAGAACGGCAAGCTGTTCGCCGACCTGGGCCTGCCGGCCCTCGATCCCTCACAGGACCGGGTCATGATTTGTGGCAGCCCGCAAATGCTCAAGGACCTCAAGAGCCTGCTGGAGCATCGCGGTTTTCAGGAAGGCAACACCACCCGCCCGGGCGACTTCGTCATCGAGCGGGCGTTCGCCGAGCAGTAATCTCAGGCCTCGCCCGTGAGGCCCGCTGAGCGCTCCACCACCCGGATGATGGCAGCGTAGTCCAGTTCACCATCGCCCTGTGCGATGGCCGCCTGCATCCACTGCTGGGTCTGGCTGGTCTGCGTGAGCGGCACGTGCAGATCGGCACCGGCTTGCATGATCAGGCCAATGTCCTTGAGCATTTGATGCACGGTGAAGGTGGGCGAGAAATCCCGCTCACCCAAGGGGCGCCCCAACTGCTGTGACTTGGCTTTCATGATGGGTGAAGCCACCGCGCTGGCCCCCACCACCTGCCACAGCGTTTGCCAGTCCAGCCCCCCTTGGCGCCCCAGTGTCATGGCTTCAGCCAGCATGGCCGAGGTCTGGGCAATCATCAGGTTGATCACCAGTTTCATCAGACGTGCTTGTTCTGCATCCCCCAGATAAAAATGGTGGGGGCCCCAGCAGCGCAACGCGGGCAACAGGGCGTCGTAATCAGCGCGTGCGCCAGACGCCAGCACTGTGAGTTGAGCCGCTTCGGCCATGTGGTTGTTACCAGACACGGTCACACGCAAATAACGAATGCCTGCCGCCTGGCAGCGCTGCGCGGCTTGTGCAGAAGCCGCCATCGACACCGTGCTGGTGTCGATCCAGACCGTGCCTGCTCGAGCCTGCGCGGCCACTTGTTCCGCCACAGCCACCAACGCTTGGTCATGCGGCAACGAAGAAAACACCCACGGTGCCTGGCCCAGATCTGCGGCCACGTCCGTGGACACGGGAAGTCCCGCCTCGCGGGCCATTTGCAGTCGCACGCCATCGAGATCGGTGACACACAATGCGTGACCGGCGTGGCTGAGATGGCGTGCCATGGGCAGCCCCATCTTGCCCACACCGATGAACAAAGAGGTCATGACCGTCCCCGGATCAGTTGGCCTTCAGGGAAGCGGCCTGCGCAATGCGAGCCGCCGACTCCATCTCGGTGCGAATGAAGGCATTGAAGGCCTCGGGTGTCATGGGCAGGCCTTCGGCGCCCAGCTTGGTCAGACGCTCCTTCACCTCGGGGTGGTTGAGGGCCTTGATGGCTTCCTCATTCAGACGTTTGATCACGGCCGGTGGCGTCGCCCCCGGGGCAATCATGCCCACCCAGAAAATGTAGTCAGAGCCCGGGACCCCGGCTTCCACCGTCGTGGGCACTTGCGGCAGGATGGGGCTGCGTTGCGGCGTGCTCACCGCCAGGGCCGTGAGCTTGCCCTCACGCACCAGCGGCAAGGCACCAGAGACCGGCGAGAAATACCAGTCACTGCGACCACCGATGACGTCAGAGATGGCTTCGGGGGTGCCCTTGAATGGCACATGGACGGCATCGAAGCCGGCTTGCAGCTTGAACTTCTCCGCATTGAGGTGGGTGGCCCCGCCAATGCCGGCCGAGGCGTAATTGAATTTGCCCGGGTTGGCTTTGGCCGCCGACACCAAGTCACCCACCGTCTTCCAGCCCTTGGCCGGTGACACCACCAGCACGTTGGCCAGTGAGGCCAGCGGCGTCACACCGGTCAGGTCCTTGAGTGTGTCATACGGTAGGTTGGTGTAGATGGCTGGATTGAGCGCGTGCCCCGAGGAGTGAATCAGCAAGGTGTGACCATCGGGGTCCGACTTGGCCACCAAGGCTGCCGCGATGGTGCCACCCGCCCCTGGCTTGTTCTCGATCACGATGGGTTGCCCCAGTGACTTGGCCATGACATCGGCCACCGAACGAGCCACGATGTCGGTCCCGCTGCCAGCGGTGAAGGGCACGATGAAGCGCACGGGCTTGGACGGGAAGCCCTGCGACCATGCCGGTAACGCGGCAGCGGCCAAGAGCGCGCTCAAGCAAACGCGACGAATCGTTGAGAAATGCAAGGTGTTCATGGGTTGTCTCCTGTTGTTTTGATCAATTTATTTGTCGAGCGAATGTCTTGGCATCAGCGCAAACCCAGTGCCTGGGTGATCTTGCGCCCTGAAGCGCGCAAGGCCTCCAGCTTGGGCGCCAGGTCCACCCCCAGCAATTGCCCGTGACGCTTTTTCCACTGCCCCGCCACCATCACGCTGTCGATGTTGGCCAGACTGGTCTGGAACACCACGCTGCTGACGGGATCGTGCACGGGCTGCATGTTGAGGTCACTGGCGCGGATCAGCACCAGATCGGCTTGGTTGCCAGCCGCCAGGGTCCCGATGCGATCGAGTTGTCCCAGCATGCGTGCGCCTTCCACCGTCACCCACTGCAAGGCCTCGCGCGCGGGAATGGTGGAGGTGGACGGCAAGGTGTTGTGCTCGGCGCGGTACGCCACGTTGTCCAGGCTGCGCTGGATACCCAGTGCGATGCGGGCCTGGCTGATCATGTCGCCACTCATCACGCTTTCCAGGTC
>VEQI01000025.1 GCA_018883305.1 Limnohabitans sp.
GTGTACCGCAGCCCGGTGTTCCCCACCTCTTCCTTTGCGCATGCGCATGATCTCAAGCCCGAGCTGGCCGAAAAACTGAAGCAATGCTTCTACAGTTTCCGCTTTCCAGCAGCCATGCAAAAAGAATTTAACGGCGACGATCGCTTCCTGCCCATCACCTACGCCAAAGATTGGGCTGTAGTGCGGGATGTGGCCGAAAAGTCAGGCACCCCCTACAACAAGGCGGCGTACGACGCTGAATCCAAGCGCGAGGCTGAAGCTGCTGCCAAGAAAGCTGCAGCAGAGGCCAAAAAGTGAGCGCACTGCTGTCCTTGCGCGGATTGCGCAAGGAATACCGCCCGGGTGAACCCGTGCTGCGGGACATTCGACTGGATTTCTCAGCGGCAGAACACGGTGGTGTGACCGCCATCATTGGTCCGTCTGGCACGGGCAAATCCACCCTGATTCGCTGCATCAACCGCTTGGTGGATCCCACCGCGGGCGAGATTCTGTTCCAGGGCGTGGACCTGGCTCAACTTCAGGGTAAGGCATTGCGCGAAGCCCGTTGTCGCATTGGCATGGTGTTCCAGGAATACAACCTGGTAGAACGCCTGAGCGTCATCGAAAACATACTTTGCGGACGATTGGGTGTCATGCCGTGGTGGCGCGCACTGCTTCGGCGATTCGAGCCACAGGACATAGACCGAGCCTTCGAGTTGATGCAAGCCGTCGGCCTGCCCGAGGACTTTGCATCGCGTCGTGCAGATGCGCTTTCAGGCGGGCAGCGGCAGCGAGTGGGCATCGCACGCGCGTTAATGCAAGCCCCACAACTCATCTTGGCAGATGAGCCCACTTCATCACTGGACCCCAAGACATCGGTGGAAATCATGGAGCTGTTGACGGAGGTTTCCCTTCGTCGCCGTGTGCCCGTGCTGATCAACATTCACAACGTGGAGTTGGCCAAGCGCTACGCCAGTCGCATCATCGGCATGGCGCGTGGCGAGGTGGTGTTTGATGGTTCGCCGCTAGCGCTCCAAGATCATCACCTCAAGGCGATTTACGGCGCCGAAGGCTGGCTGCCTTGATCGTGAACGCTGTACCCAACGACCTCAATCGCCCACGCGTCTTTGCGCCACACTGGCCCTCCCGTGTGGCCTGGGCTGGATTGGGGCTCTATACGCTATACGCGCTCAGCACACTGAATGTGAGCTGGACCCGCGTGCTGGCGGGTGGACCGCAAGCCCTGAAGATGCTCTCACGCATGTGGCCACCCAACATGGCACCAGACAAGCTGGACCTCATTGCATCGGGTCTGCTGGAGAGTTTGCAAATCGCGCTCATTTCCACTTTTGCAGGCGTGTTGCTGTCCCTGCCCCTGGCGCTGATGGCGGCCCGTAACCTTTCACCCACGACACTGTCTGCGGCAGCCAGGATTGTGATTGCCCTGTGCCGATCTTTTCACCCCATCATCGTGGCCATTTTGTTTGTGAAAGCGGTCGGTTTTGGCGCGCTCTCGGGGGTGCTCGCGCTGGTGGTTTCCAGCATGGGGTTTGTCAGCAAGCTGCTGGCGGAGGTGCTGGAAGAACTGGACGAGCGACAAGTGGAGGCCGTACGTGCCACCGGTGCCGGCTTTTTTCAAATCTTGGTGATGGCGGTGATGCCACAGGTGTTTGCGCGATTCATTGGTTTGTCCGCTTACCAGTTTGATTCCAACCTGCGCAACTCCACCATGGTGGGCATTGTGGGTGGCGGAGGCATTGGTGCAGCACTGTTCACGGCCTATCAGCGCTTTGACTACGATGTGGTGTTCACCATCCTGTTGCTCATCATCGCCCTCATCATGGTCTCGGAAGCACTCTCGATGGGACTGAAAAAGGTGTTCCGGTGAAGCAGTGGCAACGCTTTAGCCCTGCCCAACGAGTGGCTCGGTCGATGTTTTACATTGTCTGTGCCACCGCTCTCGTGTGGTCAGTCAGCAAGATTGAAATCATCCCCGAGTTTCTCTACGATGCGCCCGAGCAAACGGCTGATCTGTTCAAACGCATGTGGCCATTTGACTGGTCTTACTACCCAGCCGCCATTCATGATGCGTTGATTGAAACATTCCACATCGCCACCTTGGGTACGTTGCTGTCATTGATCATCGCAGTGCCCTTGTCGTTTCTGGCCGCCCGCAACTTCACGCGCCATGGCGTGCTCAATTGGCTGGCTCAGTGGATATTTGTGTCAACGCGTTCGGTCAACTCGCTGATCTGGGCTCTGCTTTTTGTCGCCATCTTCGGGCCCGGTACGCTGGCAGGCGTGTTATCCATTGCCTTTCGCTCGGTTGGCTTTGTCGGCAAGCTGATTGCCGAAGCGCTGGAAGAGGCACGCAGTGGGCCGATTGAAGCCCTCACAGCCTGTGGCGCCCCGCGTGCCATGATCTTGGCCAAAGGCTACTGGCCCCAAGTGGAACCTGCGTTCTGGAGTGTGGCCCTGCTGCGTTGGGATATCAACATCCGTGAATCCGCCGTACTGGGTTTGGTGGGCGCAGGTGGCATTGGCGTGGCACTGGACACCGCCATGAACAATCTGTATTGGGACCAGGTGGGGCTGATTCTGGCCGTGATCTTTGTGGTGGTGATTGTGACCGAGGTGGTCACCAACAGCTTGCGATCAAGAATCCTGTGAGACCGAGATGCGTTTGAGCAGCGGGGGCGGCACAGAAACCACACCGGCGCGTTCAAGGGGTCAGCGCACGCCCCTCCCCCTGCGCTTCCACCGTCTGTCCATCCCGGATGTGATACAGCCGCTTGAAGGTGGGAATGATTTTTTCATCGTGCGTGACCACGATCACGGCTGTCTGCGCTTGCTGGGCCATGCGGTTGAGGATGCGAACCACCGCCAAGGCACGCTCGCTGTCCAGCGGCGCCGTCGGCTCATCGGCCAGGATCACCGGGGGTTTGTTGGCCAAGGCACGGGCAATGGACACTCGCTGCTGCTCGCCCCCAGAAAGCTGTGAGGGCTCTGCCTTGGCCCGATGCGCCACATCCAGTGCGGTCAGCAACTCCAGCGCCTGCTGCCTGGCCTGCGCATTGGGAACACCGGCCAGCATGGGTAGCAGGGCCACGTTGTCGGTGACATCCAGAAAGGGAATGAGGTAAGGCGCCTGAAACACAAAGCCGATGCGGTCGCGTCGCAAGGCTCGCAGATCGGACTGCGTCCAGCCATCGTTGTAAATCACCTCATCGCCGAGCGTGATTCGGCCAGACGTGGGCTCAATGATGGCCCCCAGGCATTTCAGCAACGTGCTTTTGCCGGAGCCGGAAGGACCTATCAGCCCCACCACCTCGCCTGGCGCGACCTGCATGTTGACGTTCTTTAAGGCCTCCACCGCCGTGTCGCCTCGCCCATATACCTTGCGCAGATTCTCGATACGGATGCCGCCCGGAGAAATGGTCATGATGGGATGCTCAGCTGATGGCGGTGGCTGGATCAATCCGCAGCGCCACGCGAATGGCCAGAATGCTGGCCAGGGAACAGATCAGCATCACAATCGCCAGCCCACGCAGCGCATCGCTTTGCAACAACAGCACGTACTTGGGAAACGCCGGTGCCCACAGCGTGGCCGAGAGCTTGCCAATAAAAAAGCCGATCAACCCTAACCCCAAGGCCTGTTGCAAAATCATGAGCGCGATGGTGCGGTGGCTGGTGCCAATCAGTTTCAGCACGGCAATTTCGCGGATCTTGCCCATGGTCATGGTGTAGATGATGAAGGCCACAATCGTTGCACTCACGATGGCCAGAATCACCAGGAACATCCCGATCTGCTTGGCCGAGGTGGCAATCAGTTTGGCGATCAAAATATCTTCCATGTCCGCGCGGTCATACGCTTCCAAATGTTTCCAACGCTTGATCGGCTCTGTCACTTGCACCGGGGTAAAGCCCGCTTTCACCTGCACCAGAATGGCATTGACGCTGTGACTGCTGGACTGACTGGCAATGACGGCATCCAGCAAGCCCGGCACCCAAGGTCGGTTGAAAGCCGCATTGGCGCTGGTGCGAGCGCGGTCATTCACAATGGCGTCGTTGTCCTTGAGAAACTGCGCTTCTTGTGCGTCCTTCAAGGGGATGAACACCATCGGGTCGCCACCCGAGGACACCATACGCTGAGTCAACCCTACTACGGTGTAATCGTGGCGCCGAATGCGAATGTGGTCACCCAGCGCAAATCCGGTTTTGACATCGGCCAACGCTTCGTAGTGCGTGTGCGTGATGGGTCTGCCCGCCACCAGATGCGCAGGACTCCCGGGCTTGCCAGGTTCAATGCCCACCACCATGGCACGCGCCTCGTCATCGCCCCGCTTCACTTGCATATTGAGGTAGGTGACGTTGGCCGCCACCGCCACGCCAGGCATGCCTTGAATGCCACGAATGGCATCATCCGGAATGTTGGAGGCTTCGGCATAAGGCCCTTGGGTGTCTTTTTGAACCACCCAGATATCGGCCCCGCTATTGGTCAATAAGGCTTGCGCATCGTCCACCATGCCACGGTACACCCCTGCCATGGACAGCGTGACGCCAATCAACAAGCCCAGCCCCAGGCCGGTCAAGACAAATTTGGGCCATGCATGCAGAATGTCCCGACCGGCCAGACTGATCACTGACTGACTCCCGCGTCCGTGGCGGGCTTCACAATGGCCTCCACCACTTTCAGACGCATGGCTTTGCTCAAGGGCTTCTGGCTGTGGACCACCACCACATCCCCGGCCTTGAGGCCTTCCAGAATCTGCGCCTGACCGCCCAAGCTGGTGGCCCCGACTTTCACCATCGACAGCACGGGTTTGCCTGCTTCCAGCCGCCACACCACGGTTTGACCATCCCGCTTGTGGATGCTGGCCAACGGGATCAACACAGAAGGGGCGATCGGTGGCAAATCCAGGGTGGCTTGCGCCATTTCCCCCACCGCGACACCTGCAGGCAAGGTGTCAAACGTCAACTGGGCCACGCGCTCTTCGGCCACACTGTCGCCCAGCAACTCCAGACGAGCCACCGATCCGGTCAACGTCTGGTGTGACTTGGAGCGTAAGACAATTTGCGCCTTCAGCCCCGGCGCCAATCCACTTGAACGTCCTTGGTCCACGCGCAGTTTCAGCCACAGGCTGCTTGGGTCCATGATGCGCAAGACCGCTTGTCCGGCCACCACTGTGGAACCGGGCTCTGCCTCACGGGTGGTCACCACCCCATCGGCGGTGGCCATCAGACGCACGCTGGCTTTTTGCTGCAGCAAGGCCGCTTTGTCGGCTTTCGCCCGGATCAAATCTTGTTCGGCCACGAGCACGTTGGCGCGGCTGGCCTCCAGAGCGGCATCCGCAGAAATTCGGGTTTGAACCACCGTTTCCAGTGCGGTTGAACTGATGAACTGCTTGTCGGCCAGATCCTGATTGCGCCGCAAATTGGACACCGCCAGTTCGCGTTTGGCTTGAGCATCCGTTTGCTGTGCTTTGGCAGATGCCAACGCATTGGCAGTCCGGTCGATCGTGGCCTCCAGCGACGCCAAACGTTGATCCAGATCAACAGGATCCATCTCGGCCAGCCATTGACCCGCTTTCACGGTATCGCCCACGTCCACCTTCACGCTCAGTACACGCCCCGCCACGGTGGGCCCGATCATCCAGCTGCGACGAGCCTCCACGGTGCCAATGCCAAACAATTGGGGGGTGAACACGCCTTCCTGGGCAGTGACCACCGTCACTTGCGTGGGCGCCAGCGGACCCACGCGTGTCATGGCCAAGGCAAAGAGCCCCAGCAGCAAGACGGCTAATGCGGTCAGGATGAGCGTGCGTTTTTTGGAGGAGGCAATGGGCATGGCTTGAGCATAGCGCTGGCCATCACCTGGGGCAAGTCACTCACCTCAACCATTGGCACAGATGATGAACAATAATGTCCTGGTCCAGGACCCCTCATGAAACTGATCGACGCGCAAGTACACCTTTGGAAACCCAACACGCCAGATCGGCCCTGGCCAGCGGATCGCGCTGCGGGCTCACACGGCGATGCACTGCTGGCGGAACAAATGCTGGCCATGATGGCGCAAGCGGGCGTGGATCGAGCGGTGATCGTGCCGCCCTCCTGGGAAGGTGACAGGAATGATGTGGCGATTGACGCTGCCACACGTTACCCCGACAAATTTGCGGTGATGGGCAGACTCCCCATCGAGCGACCCGTGGGGTTTGAGGTCTTGGCGAACTGGAAGCAACAACCGGGCATGCTGGGCATGCGCTTCACGTTTCACACACCTGCCCATCGGCAATGGCTGCAAGATGGCACGGCAGAATGGTTATGGCCCCTGGCGCAAAAGGCGCAAATACCACTCATGGTGAACGTGCCCGGGTCCGTGCATCTCATCGACAAAGTCGCCCAACAGTATCCCGCCTTGAAGCTGATCATTGACCACCTGGCGTGCGCTGCCAACAAAAAAGACGACGAGGCCCACGCCGAACTGGATAGCCTGATCCGGCTGGCGCGGTATGCCAATGTCGCTGTGAAAGCGACGGCAGTTGCACGCTACACCAACGAAAGTTATCCCTACCCCAACACACAGTTGAAGTTGAAACGTATCTTCGATGCGTTCGGTCCACACCGATTTTTCTGGGGCAGCGACATCAGCCGCCTACCCTGCACCTACCAACAGGCCATCACCCTGTTCACCGAAGAATTGTCCTGGCTATCCGCCAGCGACAAACCCTTGGTCATGGGCCAGGCCTTGTGCCACTGGCTGGACTGGCAAATTTGAAAAACCTTCACTGACGTGACGGTCGCTGCGAGAACGTCTTGCCGAACACACCTTCTGCGATGCGGTTTTTCAGCATCTCGATGGAGCCCCCGGCAATCATCCAGCCACGTATCCGGCGTAGGCAGTACTCCACCAGCGCTTCCTGGCTGAAGCCCATGCCACCCATGACCTGCATGGCCTCGTTGGCGGCGAACCAACCGGCTTCATTGCAAGCCAACTTGGCCATGGCCGTGCTTTGTGCGGAAGGCAAGCCATGTTCACCCTCTAGGGCCGCACGGTACAGCAGCAATTGCGCCTGCTCCAATTTCATCCAGGCATCCGCAAATTTCCACTGCAAGCCTTGAAACTCACACAACTCGCGGCCAAACTGCTTGCGTGTCAGCGCGTGTTCGCGGGCAATGTTGAACGCATGCCTTCCCACGGCCAATGAGCGAGAAGCATTGCCCAGTCGCTCCACGTTGAAGCCGGAAATCTGTTTCTTGAACCCGCCGGGCCCCAACAGCAAGTTGCTGGCAGGAATGCGTGCATCCTCAAAATACAGTTGTGCCCACTGCTCCCCGTTCATGAAGGAAGCCGGTTGACCTACCGTGAAACCAGGTGTCCCCCGCTCTACCAGTACCGAACCAATGCCGTCCAGGCCCGGACCAAATCGGACATAAATCAGGAACACGCCCGCCTCAGGACTGTGGGTGGAGAAAACCTTGCTGCCGTTGATGATGTAGTGATCGCCCTCTTGGCGTGCGGAGGTTTTCAACTCGGTCACGGCCGAGCCAGCATCGGGCTCGGTCATGCCCAGCGAAATGAGTTTTCGCCCGCCCAGCAAATCTGGCAAAAACCGTTTTTTCTGTTCAGGCGTGGCGTACTCGACGAACGTTCGGATGGGGCCAAAGTTGCCAGCCTGCACAATGTCCGCACTCTTGGGACACACCAGTGCAACTTCTTGAATGGCCAGCACCGCGTGCATCAGCGTTCCACCCTGCCCGCCATCTTCCTCTGAAAACGCAATGCCCAGCAGCCCCTGCTTGGCCAACATTTGAGCCGTTTCCCACGGGTATTCCGGCGAATGCGCACGCTTCAACGCACCATCAGCCAACTGTTCTCTTGCAAATCGGCGCACCGAATCGGCAAATGCCTGATGCTCTTCACTCAGATTGAAATCCATACGTCCCCAACGACAGGTTGTTCACTTCGGCGATGTTCGCTGATTTTTCAACGATGATGAGCGGGCATTGTCTCATTCGGGATGTTCATTTCGTGGTCTCGTCGTCACAATGCACAGAGGTCCGATGTCTCGACCGATTTTGCCAGCCGTCTTGAAATCCCTTCTCGAAACACACCATGACTGCCCTTGAAGTATTTGCCGCTTACGGTGCTCAACCCGGCGACCAGGCCCTGCAAGCAGATGTCCTGCATCATGCCAAACGAGCCGTGGTGGACTGGTATGCCGCGTTGTTGCCAGGTGCGGTGGAAGCACCTGCCACCCTGCTGGAGCAAGCCTATCTAGAAGACCTGGATCGAGGCCAGGCACGTCTGGCGCTGGGACGATCGGCCACCGCGCGTACGGCAGCCCTGATCAATGGCACGGCCGCTCACACGGTGGAAGTGGACGACATCTTCAAAGATGCCATCTATCACCCCGGCGCCCCCACCATCGCGGCCGCCTTGGCCGCCGCACATGAAACTTCCGCCAGTGGTCTGCAGTTTTTGAAAGCGGTTATCGTCGGCTACGAAATCTCCACCCGCATTGGCACGGCACTGGGGCGTGCGCACTACAAGTTCTGGCACAACACGGGCACGGTCGGCACGTTTGGAGCGGCTGCCGCGGCCGCTTCCTTGTATGGACTGTCTGCCACTCAGTTCACCCATGCCCTGGCCACGTCAGCCACCTTTGCGGCGGGTCTGCAACAGGCGTTTCGCATGGACTCCATGTCCAAGCCCCTGCACTCCGGCCGCGCGGCGGAGGCCGGTCTGGCTGCGGCCCAAATGGCACGCGCCGGTGTCACAGGCTCACTCGATGTGCTGGATGGTGAAGCAGGTCTGGGACACGCCATGAGCAATGGACCTGACTGGGCACCTGTGCTCGCCACGTTGGGTCACACTTTCAACATCACGCGCATGACCTTCAAGAACCATGCTTGCTGCGGCCACACCTTCGCGGCCATTGATGCAGCACAGGAATTGCAGTCGCGTCTGCAGGCCACGGCGCAAGATGTGGAGCGCATTGATGTGGGCACCTATGGGCCTGCGCTGGAAGTGGCGGGCAACGCACAACCACAAACGGCGGCTGAGGCGCGCTTCAGCCTGCCCTTTGTGATTGCCAGTGCCTTGGTGCATGGCAGCGTCCGTCTCGCGGCCTTCTCGGCTGAGCGCTTGCAAGACCCGCAGGTCCGCGCATTGATGCAGCGCATTCACCTGAATGTGGACGCCGAGGCGGATGGCAAGTTTCCTGGTCAGCGCTCCGCGCTGGTTCACATGAAGCTACGCGACGGCACGGTGGAAAGCTATCTGCAGCCCCATCGCAAAGGTGACCCTGACCTGCCGTTGACGGACAATGATCTGGACAGCAAGTTCATGGAACTGGTCCAGCCGGTATTGGGTGACAAGCCTTCTGGTGAGTTACGCCAGCAATTGTGGCAATTGGAAACACTGCCGCGCATGCCTTGAAACGCACCGTGCTTTCAAATGACCACCTTCGAAAGCACGATGCGACATACCCTCACTCTGCCTTCAGCCCCAGCGACTGCGCCAGACGCACATACGACTTCACATCGTTGGTCAGCAACTTTTGAAAGGCCTGGCCGCAAGTGGCCTGTGGGTCCAAACCCAGGGCTTTAAACTTTTCCACGGCGACCGGTGACGCCAGATAAGACTGAATGGATTTCTCCATCGCCTGAAGCGCCGTGGCGGTGATGCCTGAAGGTGCCATCAGGCCGTACCACGCATCCGCGCTGTAGCCCGGCACACCCAACTCCTCAAAGGTAGGAACGGCGGGCAACTGCGGATGACGTTTCGGACTGGCGATGGCCAGGATGGTGAGCTTGCCCGATTTGGCGTGTGACAGCACTGAGCCCAGCGTGGCAAATGAGGCGTCCAGTTGACCGCCCAGCAGATCTGCCACGATCTGGCTGGAACCTTTATAGGGCACATGCGTCATCTTCACACCGGCGATTTGACCAAACGCCTCGCCCGCGAAATGACTGGAACTGCCAATGCCGGAGGAACCATAGGTGATGGACTCGGGTGCGGCCTTGGCCTTCTGAATGAACTGGGCCAGGGTCTTGGTGGGCATGGAAGCGCCAATCACCAACACCGTGGGCGACACCACAAAGGTGCAAATCGGTTTGTACGAGTTAACCGCATCAAATTTCACGCGCGACTGATACAGCGCGGGAATCATGGAATGGTTGGTGGCCGCCACCAGGAAGGTGTGCTGGTCGGTGGCGTTCGCCACCGCTTCAGCGGCGATGATGGAGTTCGCCCCCGGCTTGTTGTCCACTATCACGGGTTGCCCCAGGTCATGCGTGGCCTGCTCCGCGAAGGCACGTGCCACGATGTCGGTGGGACCGCCCGCAGAAAATCCCACCACCAGCTTGACCGGCTTGCTGGGCCATGTGGCTTGTGCAAGTACTGGCTGGGCCACACTTAGCCCCAGCGCCAGCAGACCGAGCCACCCACGGATGACGGTCGTGAAGTCGATCATTGCTTATCGAACCCCGTGTCTGCAGCCACCTTGCCCCACAGCGTGGTGCTCTCGTGCAATTTTTTAGCAAAGGTGGCGCTGTCCCAGAACCCAGCCTCGGCGCCAATGCCGTCCGCATAGGCACGCATGTCCGCAGAAGCCATGGCCGTGGCAAGCTCACGCTGCAAACGGTTCATCACTTCTGTGGGCACATTTTTGGGTGCCCACAGGCCCGTGAAGTTGATGACGCCAAAGCCCTTGATGCCGGACTCATGGAAGGTGGGTACCTGAGGCAAGGCGTTCAAACGCTTGTCTCCAGACACCGCCAGCAACTGCATGCTGCCACTCTTGACCTGTCCCATCACCCCCGGCGTGGAGGCCACCTGAAACTCCACCACACCGCCCAGCACGGCCGCGGTGGCTTCACCTGCGCCTTTGAAAGGCACGTGCATGAACTTGACGCCACTGGCCACGCCCAAGGCCTCGCTGGTGAAATGCGGGGCAGAGCCCGGACCGCCTGAACCATAGGACACTTTACCGGGATTGGCTTTGGCCGCTGCCACCAGTTCGTTGATGGTTTTGTAGGGGCTGCCTGTCTTGACGGCCACCGTCATGGGTGCAAACATGAAAGCGCCCACAGGTTGCAAATCATGCGCCCAATCAAAGGGCAGCTTTTTGAAAATGTGCGGCAACAAGGCGTAGGTGGTGTCGTTGGCCACCAGGGTGTAGCCGTCCGCGGCAGACTGCGCCACCTGCGAAGCACCGATGGTGCCCGTGGCACCCGCCTTGTTTTCCACGAAGAAGCTCTGACCGGTCTGCTGGGTGAGATGCTGTGCGATCTTTCGGGACACCGCATCCACGGCACCACCCGGCGGATAAGGCACCACAATTTTGACGGGCTTGGCCGGCCAGGCCTGCGCGCCAGCATCCAGCGTCACCCCCAGCCATGCGGCAAATGCAAGAACCCCAGCAATAGAACGACGATTCAACATCATGACCTCCTAGTTAGTCCAGACGAATACCCGCCGTCTTGATGACGGCAGCTCATTTGACAGATTCCAATTTCAACCATTGCGCAAACCAGCGTTCAAACCGTGGCAATGGGCGTGGCAGGCGAGCCCACAGCACCCGGCAACCGTAAGGGCGGCGCCGTCAGTAAAAAACGCGAGCGATGGTGCTGGCGCAACCACAGGGCCAGCTCGGTGAGATACCACAGCTCACCCAGATGAATGCCATGCTTGAACAGGCAATGCTCATGCAAGGGCAAGCGGGGCTGACGCATGGGGGTGGGTGTCATCAGTTTGGGACCCACAAACTCCACGGCAGGGTTGTCCGCAATCAGGCAGGCCAGCCTGGAGTCCGTGATCCAGTTCAGCAACTTGCCATCGCGGCCGTCCAGGCCACTGCCGGTCTGATGCAACTGGGCCACGTCCGGCTGGCGATTCATGCTGAGCAAGGTGTCGGCAAAGCCGGTGTGCAGGCACACCATGTCACCGCTTTCCACCTGCACCTGATCGGCCTCCAGCATCTTCATCAGCGCGTCATAGCCCACGGCCACGCGTTGTCGGCCCACATGACGCTCTAGGTCGATCATCACGCCACGACCCTGCGCACCATGTTCAGCCAACAAGGCGATGCTCAAGGCCCCCGCATAAGAATCGGGGTAGCGTGCCCAGGGCTCAGGGTTTTGAGTGTCTTCGTGGCCAGGACGAATGTCCTCACCGGCGCGAAAGCCGTTGTAGAACACCGCCTCCTCCACGCCGTCACCATCTGCATCGAAGTGTGAGCCCACATGCGCAAAGCTGTCCCACTGGGTGGAGTACTGCAGGCTCATCAATAGCACATCATCGTTCACAACGTCCGTGAGGTCCGGGTCTTCGCTTTGATATGACCAGCAAAAGCCCTGTTCGCCCGCGCTCTTGCCATCACGCACCACGCTGTACAAACGGGGCGGAATACGGCGTGGGTTGAGCATCTGTCCACCGGGATAGTCCAAAGGCAAGGACAGACAAATGGTTTTACCCACCTTCACCTCGGCCACGCCTTGACGAACTTTTTCCTCCGTGACCAGGTTCATGCGGCCGCGTTGATCGTCCGCACCAAACTCACCCCAGCTGCTGCCTGGCGGTGCCTGGGTCCATCGTTGCTGGGTCATGACGGTCTCTACTCTGCGTTAGACATTCGGCCTCAGCCGTTCAACACGGCCAGCACGTTTTTGGCGGCGCCCACGCCCATGTTGACGTAGGCATCGCTGGTCACACCCCCGATGTGCGGGCTCAACAGAATGCGTTCCTCACCTTGGAAGATGTGTGGTGCGGCAAATGGTTCCACCGCAAAACTGTCCAGCCCGGCCATGCCCACTTGGCCAGATTGAATGGCGGCCAGCAAGGCTGCTTCATCGATCAACCCACCACGAGCCGTGTTCACCAGGATCACCCCTGGTTTGCACGCGGCCAGCGTCTGTGCATTCACCATACCCTTGTTCTCAGGGGTGAGCGGGCAATGGAAGGAAATGACATCGGACGCTTTCCAGATGGTTTCCAGCGGCACCGTCGTGATGTACTCGGGCAGATCACTGGCGTACGGGTCAAAGCCCAGCACCTGCATGTCCATGGCGTGCGCCATGCGGGCAAATTTTCGGCCAATGGCGCCCAGGCCCACGATGCCCACCGTCTTTCCGTTGAGCTCGATGCTTTTGTGCGTGGCCTTGTCCCAGTGACCTGCGTGCATGCGTGCATTCAGTTTCACGATGGACTTGGTGCAGGCCAGGGTCAACGCCAGCGCTTGCTCAGCCACCGCGGCAGCGTTGGCACCCACAGCAGCGCGCACTTCAATGCCACGCGCTTTCGCGGCGTCCTTGTCGATGGTGTCCGTGCCGCTGCCATGTTTGGAGATGACACGCAGCGAAGGAGCGGCATCCATCACGGCCGCACCCACGGCACCATAACGCACAATGATGGCTACGGGATCATGCTGCTTGCAAAGCTGAATCAAATCGTCTTGTTGCGGCGTCTTGCCCGCATACACCACGGTGAACCCCTGCAGTAAATCCAGCGCCTGTGCAGCCAGATCCGAGCCGGTGACAATCAAGGCGGGTACGCTCACAGGGTCTCTCCCTGCTTCAGAACACCGGCGGCCACCAGCGATGCTTGCAGCCACGAGGCAGCCGTGTTGCCTTCCTTGATCTGGGCAATGCGCTTGGCCTCGTCTTCCACCTTTTTGTGCGCCACGGGAATCAGACCGGCCAGCTTCTCGCGCTCCACGACCACCACGCCATCGGCGTCGGCCAGCACGAAGTCGCCCGGGTTCACGGTCACGCCGCCACAGCTGATGGGGTGTCCGATACGACCACCGACGTTCTTGGTGGGACCGTTGGGATTGGTGCCCACCGAGAAGACGGGGTAATCCATCTCGTCGATTTCCAGGCTGTCACGCGCAGCGCCGTCGATGATCACGCCGGCAATGCCCAGTTGCTTGCAGGCCGTCATCATGATGGTGCCCATCAGTGCCGCCGTCTGATCGCCCTTGCCGTCAATGACCAGCACATCGCCGGGCTTGGCCAGGGAAATAGCCGCATGAATCATCAGGTTGTCGCCTGGGCGCACTTCCACGGTGAAGGCAGGACCGGCCACTTGCATGCGCGGACGCAAGGCCTGGATGCGGCCATGCATGGCGCCACGACGCCCGGCCACATCGGCCAGGATGGCGGCTTGAAAACCAGCGGCCTGCTTCACCAGCTCGGGGGAAACACGGGGAAAGTCTTTGATGATGTCTTGGTTCATGGAACGTCCTAGAGAAAAATTAGTCAGCTTTGATGTTGCCGTCACGGATGACGCGAGACCAGGTCATGGAGTCACTTTGCTGGAGATCAGCCAGCCTTTTGGGGGTACCGCCCACCAGCGTCACACCCAGCTTCTCGGCCAGTTCCACGATGGAGGGATCACTCAGCGCCTTGTTGATGTCGCTGTTGAGGCGCTGAATGATGGATGTGGGTGTCCGCGCCGGCAAGTAGACGGCCTGCCACTGCTCCACCACAAAATCCTTTTGCCCCACTTCAGCCATGGTGGGCACCTCGGGCAACGATTTCAAACGCGACGCAGAGGTCACGGCCAGCGCGCGCAATTTGCCGCTCTTGACATGAGGCATGGCAGCGGCCACGGGCGCAAACATGAACTGCGTTTGACCCGCCAGCGTGTCTTGCAGCGCCGGTGTGTCGCCCTTGTAGGGAATGTGTAGAAATTTGACGCCAGTGCGCTGCGACAACAACTCCGCTTGCATTTGCAAAATGGTGCCGTTGCCCCCGGAAGCAAATGACACCTGACCAGGTGCGGCCTTGGCGGCCTGCAGCAAATCACCCAAAGACTTCATGGGTTGGGTCACCCCCACCACCAGCACATGCGGGATGGTGCCGATCAACACCACAGGCTCCAGGTCTTTCAACGGGTCAAATGACAGCTTGGCCATCAAATGCGGGGCGATGGCTTGCGGACCAATCGAGGTGCCCAACACGGTGTGGCCATCCGGGGCAGCCTTCGCCACAAAAGCGCCACCAATGGTTCCGGTGGCCCCGGCCTTGTTGTCCACCACCACGGGCGTGCCCAAGGATGCCGTCAAACGCTGCGCCAGGTTGCGTCCCAAAATGTCGGTACTGCCACCGGGCGGATAAGGCACAACCCATGAAATGGGACGCGCGCTGGGCCACTCGGGTTGGGCCACCACATGAGTGGCCGTGATGAGGGAGACAAAGACGGCAACGGCGGCAACCACGATTCGGCGTGATGAGGTCGTGTGTGTTGTCATGGGTTTTGATCTTGTGTCTGGTCTGTTGACATCAGTCCGCTTTGGCCCCCGAGGCCTTGACCACCTGCCCCCACTTGGCCATGTCGGTACGGATCAGCTGGGCGAATTGTTCCGGCGTGCCCGGAGCCACATCCAGGCCTTGGTCTTCCAGTTTGGTTTTCAAGTCCGGCGAACTCAGGGCCTTGTTCAGGGTTTGGTTGGCCGTTTGAACCACGGTGGACGGGAGTCGGGCGGGGCCCAGCAGGCCGAACCAGGTGACGGCTTCGAAATTTTTGTAGCCGGATTCAGCCACTGTCGGAACTTGTGGCAAGTCATCCGTGCGCTTGAGAGAGGTGACTGCCAGGGCGCGCAGCTTGCCGCTCTTGATGTAGCCAATCAGGGTGGGGACAGACGAGACATACACGTGCACCAGTCCACCGATAACATCCGTGATGCCTTGTGACGCGCCCTTGTAAGGAATGTGGGTCAACTTGATGCCCGCCTCACGCTGGAACATTTCTACGGCCAGATGCGCCACCGTGCCGTTGCCCGAGGTGGCGTAATTCAGCTCGGCGGAGGGCGTCTTGGCCGCGTTGACCAGGTCCGTCAGGGTCTTGTAGGGGGAATTGGCTGGCACCACCATCACCAGCGGTGCTCGGCCAATCAGACCGATGGGGGTGAGATCCTGGATCGAGTCGTAGGGCAACTTGCTGTAGAGCGAGGGGTTGATGGCCAGGTTGCTGGTCTGCCCGATCACCAGGGTGTAGCCATCGGCCGGGGATTTGGCTGCAGCGTCCACGCCCAGGTTGCCGCCTGACCCGGGTTTGTTGTCCACGATGAAGTTCCACTTGGCAGCGGAGGACAACTTGTTGGACACATCCCGCGCAATGATGTCCGTGCCACCACCTGCCGGGAAGGGCACCACCAAGCGGATGGGTTTGGCGGGCCATGATTGCCCCAAAGCCAGGGTACAAACGCAGGCCAACGAGAAGGCGGTCAGCCAGGATTTCAATGCACGCATGGGGTCTCCAATGTTTTTTTGGGGGCTGAGCTAGGCAGCACGCCGTTGACCGGGCGAAGTATTGGCGCAATCCGATGTAAAGTCCAATTGATAATTTATCCCAATTCATTCACGAGACTTTTGCAATGGACCTGCGAGACCTGCGCTACTTTGAAACCATCGCCGAGCTTCAGCACCTTGGCCGCGCGTCGGAACGCCTGCACCGATCACAGCCGGCCCTGACCAGCAGCATTCGCCGGCTGGAGGCCGACTGCGGGGCTGCCCTGTTTGAAAAATCCGGGCGCGGCATCCGGCTGACCGAAGCCGGTCATGTGCTGTTGAAGTGGGCCCAGCGCATGCGCTTTGACGTCGAGGATGCGCGTCGGGAGTTGTCTGCCATTGGGGCTGGTTTGAGTGGTCATGTGCGGCTGGGCATCGTCCCCACGGCCGCTCAATTTTTGCTGCCCCCGGTGGCGCGCCAGTTACTGAAGGAAGCGCCTGGCGTGACATTGCACACCTCCGTGGGCCTCATCGTCACACTCAAGCCTCAACTTCGCATGGGTGAACTCGACATGATGGTGGCCTCGGAAAGCACGGAGGAAGAAGGCTTTGTGTCCAAGGTGCTGCTGGAGGACCGCATTGTGGTGGCCACCAGTGAGCGACATGAGGTGTTCAAAAAGTCCGTCAGCCTCAAGGATCTGACGGCCCATCGCTGGGCACTGCAGCCCCCGGGCTTGCCCACGCGTGACTGGCTGGACCACACGTTTGACCGCCAGGGCTTGCCACGTCCGCATGTTCAGGTGGAAACCACCAGCCTGCTGATGCTCCCCGCCCTGATTGAACAAACCGGTTTGTTGAGCTTCATTTCACGGCATCACCTGCAAGGTCCCAGCCGCATCAAGGGCTTGAAAGAAGTGCCCGTCAGGGGCGCCACCATGAAGCGCCGCATTGTGGTGACCTACCGGGAAAACAGTTTTCAGTCCCCCATCTCCAGGCGGCTGGTGGAATTGTTTGTGCTGTCGGCTGCCAAGGCTGGCTCTGTCGAGGATTGAAGGCAACCCTCGACAGACGATCTGTCCACCGGTGGCTTAAGCCAAGGCGGCTGCATTGGGCATGTCGAACTTGGCCTGGTCCAGCG
>VEQI01000312.1 GCA_018883305.1 Limnohabitans sp.
CCCGCCTGCACGCCGGTGGCAAGTTCGACAAGGGGCAAGGCGGCGCCTACAGTTTCTCGGGCGGTTTGCACGGCGTGGGGGTGAGCGTCACCAACGCCTTGTCGCGGCGCATGGAAGTGGCTTCGCACCGCGAAGGGCAAGTGGCCCGGCTGGTCTTTGAAGGTGGTGATGTCACGCAAGCCTTGCAGGTACGAGCGGCCGGTGCCGATGACCGGCGTCAGGGCACCACCGTGCGTGTCTGGCCCGACGCCCGTTACTTTGAGTCGGCCGCGCTGCCCATGGGTGAGTTGACCCATTTGCTGCGCAGCAAGGCCGTGTTGATGCCGGGCGTGAGCGTCACCCTGTACAACGAGAAAAATCGTGAAACCCAGACCTGGCAATTCAAGGCTGGCCTGCGTGACTACTTGCAACAAACGCTCACCGCCGACCCGGTCATTCCCTTGTTTGAAGGCGAGGGCTACGCGGACAGCGGCCATGAAAGCTTTGCCGAAGGCGAGGGCGCTGCCTGGTGCGTGGCCTTCACCGAAGACGGTCAACCGGTGCGGGAAAGCTACGTCAACCTCATTCCCACCAGCGCCGGCGGCACACATGAAAGCGGTTTGCGCGATGGGTTGTTTCAAGCCGTCAAGAGCTTCATAGAACTGCATGCCCTGCTGCCCAAGGGCGTGAAGCTGCTGCCCGAGGACGTGTTTGCCCGCGCCAGCTACGTGCTGAGTGCCAAAGTGCTGGACCCGCAGTTCCAGGGGCAAATCAAAGAACGCCTGAATTCTCGCGATGCCGTGCGCCTGGTCTCCAGCTATGTGCGTCCCGCCTTGGAGCTGTGGCTCAATGAGCACGTGGAGTTTGGCAAGAAACTGGCGGAGCTGGCCATCCGCACTGCGCAGACCCGTCAGCGCGCCGGTCAGAAGGTTGAGAAACGAAAAGGCTCGGGCGTGGCCGTGCTGCCCGGCAAACTCACCGACTGTGAAAGCCGCGACACCGCACACAACGAGGTGTTTCTGGTGGAGGGCGACAGTGCCGGTGGCAGTGCCAAGATGGGGCGCGACAAGGAATCGCAAGCCATCCTGCCGTTGCGTGGCAAGGTGCTCAACACCTGGGAGGTGGAGCGTGACCGCCTGTTTGCCAACAATGAAATCCACGACATCTCGGTGGCCATCGGCGTCGATCCGCATGGTGCCAACGATGAGCCCGATCTGAGCGGTTTGCGTTACGGCAAGATCTGCATCCTGAGCGATGCGGATGTGGACGGTTCGCACATCCAGGTGTTGCTGCTGACCTTGTTCTTCCGCCACTTTCCTAAACTCATCGAAGCTGGAAATGTGTATGTGGCGCGCCCGCCGTTGTTCCGCGTGGATGCGCCCGCGCGCGGCAAAAAACCTGCCACCAAGATGTACGCACTGGATGAAGGCGAGCTCACCGCCATCCTCGACAAGCTGCGTAAGGACGGCGTGCGCGAGGGCGCCTGGAGCATCAGCCGCTTCAAGGGCCTGGGCGAAATGAGCCCCGAGCAGTTGTGGGAAACCACGCTCAACCCTGACACGCGTCGCCTGCTGCCGGTGCAGCTGGGTGACCTGGACTTTGCCCGCACCGAGGCCCTGATGACCCAGTTGATGGGCAAGGGCGAGGCGGCTGCGCGCCGTGAGCTCATGGAGCTGCACGGAGACTCCATTGAAATTGATGTGTGACCATGTCTGATCAGAATGTGCTGGAACTGTCGTCCGAAGCGGGTGACAACCCGGGCCTGGGGGCGTACGCCCGACAGGCGTATCTGGAATACGCGCTGAGCGTCGTCAAAGGGCGTGCGCTGCCCGATGTGTGCGATGGCCAAAAGCCGGTGCAACGACGCATCCTGTACTCCATGGCGCGCATGGGCCTGGGCTATGGCGGCGCCAATGCCAGCGTGGCAGCCAAGCCTGTCAAGAGCGCCCGTGTGGTGGGCGATGTGCTGGGTCGTTTTCACCCGCACGGCGACCAGGCTGCGTACGATGCGCTGGTGCGCATGGCCCAAAACTTTGCGCAGCGCTACCCGTTGATTGACGGGCAAGGCAACTTTGGCAGCCGTGATGGCGACGGTGCTGCCGCCATGCGTTACACCGAAGCGCGCCTGGCCCGTATTACCAGCCTGCTGCTTGACGAAATCGATGAAGGCACGGTGGACTTCCAGCCCAACTACGACGGCTCCACCGAAGAGCCGCGCCAGTTGCCGGCACGCTTGCCTTTCACGCTGCTCAATGGTGCCAGCGGCATTGCCGTGGGTCTGGCCACCGAAATCCCCAGCCACAACCTGCGCGAAGTGGCCGATGCCTGCGTGGCCCTCATCAAGAACCCCAAGCTGAGCGATGAGGAACTGTTTACCCTGGTGCCGGGGCCGGACTACCCTGGCGGTGGTCACATCATCAGTTCCACCGCCGACATCGCCGAGGCGTATCGCAGTGGCCGGGGGTCGCTGAAGGTGCGCGCGCGCTGGACCATCGAGGACTTGGCTCGTGGCCAGTGGCAGATGGTGGTGCATGAACTGCCCCCGGGTGTCAGCTCGCAAAAAGTGCTTGAGGAAATCGAGGAACTCACCAACCCGAAAGTCAAGGCGGGCAAGAAAAGCCTCACGCAAGACCAGACGCAACTCAAAGCCACGGTGCTTGGCGTGCTGGATGTGGTGCGCGATGAATCGTCCAAAGACGCGCCCGTGCGCCTGGTGTTCGAGCCCAAGACCCGCACGATTGAACAAACCGAGTTGATCCAGACCTTGCTGGCTCACACCAGCCTGGAAACCTCTGCGCCCATCAACCTCACGGCGGTGGGGCTGGACGGCAAACCGGTGCAAAAGTCCTTGCGCGATTTGTTCGAGGAATGGATCAGCTTCCGTCAGACGACGGTGCAGCGACGCTCGCAACACCGCCTGGACAAGGTGTTGGACCGCATCCACATCCTGGAAGGGCGTCAGCTGGTGCTGCTCAACATCGACGAGGTGATTGCGCTCATCCGTCAAAGCGACGAGCCGCGTCAGGACTTGATGGCCCGCTTCAAGCTGACCGAGCGCCAGGCCGAAGACATTCTGGAAATCCGGTTGCGTCAGCTGGCGCGTCTGGAGGCCATCAAGATCGAGCAAGAGCTGTCTCAACTGCGTGAAGAAAAGTCGCGCCTGGAGGAGATCCTGGGCAGCCCGGCGGCGTTGCGTCGCCTCATGATCAAAGAGATCGAGGCCGATGCCAAGCTGTTCGCCGATGCGCGCCGCACGCTCATTCAAGAAGAGCGTCGCGCCGTGGCCGAGGTTCGCGTGGTGGACGAACCCGTCACCGTGGTGGTGTCGCAAAAGGGCTGGGTGCGTGCGCGCTCTGGTCATGGCCACGACGCGGCCAGTTTTGGTTTCAAGGCCGGCGATGGCTTGTACGGCACCTTTGAATGCCGCACGGTGGACGTGCTGATTGTGATGGGCAGTCGCGGGCGGGTGTATTCCACACCGGTGTCCTCCTTGCCCGGTGCCCGTGGCGATGGCCAGCCGGTCACCACCCTGATCGACCTGGAGCCTGGCACGCAGCCTGTGCACTACGTGGCGGCACCGGTCACGGCCACGCTGCTGCTCTCCGGCAGCGGGGGCTATGGCTTTCTCACGCAGGTGGAGCATCTGGTATCGCGCAACCGCAGCGGCAAATCCTTCCTGACGCTGGGCGATGGCGAAACTGTTTGCCGTCCCTCCCTGGTGTCACTGGGTGGCACCTCCAACCTGCCGGTCGCCACCCATGTGGCTTGTGCCTCGCAGGCCGGTCGCATCCTGACCTTCCCGCTGGAGGAGCTCAAGACCATGGAGAAAGGTGGGCGCGGCCTGATGTTGCTGGACCTGGAGGCCAAGGATCAACTGGCCGGTGCGGCGGCCTATACCCGCAGCGTGCGTATTGTCGGTGTGGGACGCGGCGGCAAGGACCGCGAGGAAACGCTGGAAATCCGCAGCCTCAACAACGCCCGTGCCGCACGGGGGCGCAAGGGCAAGTCCGCAGACCTGGGCTTCAAGCCCAGTGACATCCTGCGGGTGGAGTGAGAGG
>VEQI01000313.1 GCA_018883305.1 Limnohabitans sp.
GCCACGTCATCACCGCCAACGATTACCTGGCTGAACGGGATGCCGTGCTGATGCAACCGTTACTGGCCACTGCAGGCTTCACCACCGCTGCCATCACCGCAGAAACACCCCCCGAGCTGGTGGGTCAGCGTTATCAGGCCGATGTGGTTTACGCCACCGGCAAGCAATTGCTGGCGGATTTTTTGCGTGACCAGATCATTCTGGGCGGGGAAAAGGACCCCACGCGCCGAAGGCTTTGGGAAATGCAAGCGCCCTCGGCGGGCCAGCGCCCAGTCGGCCGTGGCCTGTGGACGGCCATCATTGACGAAGCCGACAGCGTGCTCATCGACGAGGCCACCACACCGTTGATCATTTCCTCCGCCCAGGACAACCCCTTGCTGATCGACGCTGTGCTGGCTGGCAAGCAGATCTTCGAGAGCATGCAGCAAGACCGGGACTATGTCGTCAAGACTGAGCCGGTGGTAGACATACGCTTCACCCACGCTGGCAAACAGCGCATTGACGAGTTGTCCTACCTGCTGCCCCGTTTCTGGCAATTTCCAGAGCGTGCACAGGGCATCGTCTCGCTCTCTGTCATGGCCCGCTTTGCCTACCAGCGCGATCGTCATTACCTGGTGGATGAAGAAGGCAAGGTTGTGATTGTGGACGAGAAATCGGGCCGGGTCATGGCCGGACGGTCCTGGAGCCATGGCATTCATCAGGCCATCGAGGCCATGGAGGGGCTGGAGCTGAGCAGCCCACCGGAGACGTCGGCCCGCATGACCTTCCAGACCTTTTTCAACCGATACCACCGACTGTGCGGGGCCAGCGGCACCCTCCAGGGGATCCACGGGGAGTTGCTTAGCACCTACGGCACACTGGTGGTGCCACTGGAGCCACGAGTGCCCAGTCAGCTCAAGCATGAGCCACTGCGCATCTTTGCGAACAAGCAGGATCGACTGCAGGCCTTCGTGCAGGAAATCCAGCGCAGCCATCAGCAAGGCACGCCGGTACTGGTGGGGACCCGCAAGATCGTGGACACGGAGGAAATTTCACGCGCGCTGGATGCCCTTGGCATTGAGCATCAGGTCCTCAATGCCAAGCACCACGCCGAGGAGGCCGAGATTGTGCGACATGCCGGCCGCCCCGGCTCGGTGACTGTTTCCACCAACATGGCCGGACGCGGGACCGACATCATGTTGCAGGACAACAGCCATGCCCTGGGCGGCCTGCGTGTGCTGATGTTCGAGCCTCACGAAGCCCCGCGCATTGAGTGGCAGCTTTATGGCCGTGCGGGGCGTCAGGGTGCACCGGGCTCAGCGGCTGGATTCATCTGCTTGCTGGATGAATTGCTGGTCAAGGCCTTTGGCCCCTTGTACGAACGAACCCTGCCCACCTTGCAGCCGTTTTATCAATCGCCCACCATCGGACTGTGGCTGGTGCGCGCGGCCCAATGGCTGACACAATGGAAGGCCTCGTCACAGCGTCAGCAACTGGCCGAGCGTGAACGCACCATTGCCAAACAACTGTCTTTTTCTGAATAACCCCCGGGAGCGCTTGCATGCCCTTTGTCAAGATCAACGGCATCACCTACGATTTCGACACCCTGAGTGACGACATCAAGAACCATCTCAAACACCTGGCCTACATTGATGGCGAGTTGGAACGGATGAGCATGCAGGCCAATGTGCTGCGAATTTCGCGCGAAGAGATTGGTCGGCGGGTCGACGCCGATCTATTGCGCATGGAACTCAACGCGCCCGGTGTCCCCCCGGATACCCCGCCGGGCTTGACACCGGGATCCGAGACATCATGATCCCCGATTACCAAACCATGTCCCCACCCGAATTGCCTCAGGTGGGGTCTTGGCTGGAACGTCTGCGGGTGCACCATGGCCTGGAGGAGGCCCGGCGCGCCCTGCTCGCCTTGGTAAAGCGCTACCCTGAAGAGGCTGGCCTGCAGGAATTGCTGGCCTGGCATGACCCGATGTGGTGGAGCCCCATTGAGTTTGGTGGCCTGCGCTTGGAGCGACGCGGACCACAGCACTTTGACTTTGTCTGGTCGGTGATGCTTGATCGGGACTTTTCCGCCAACTTGAAACAAATTCCACCCGATCTCACACCCCGTGACTTGCTGCATGTGCTGACGCAGGACCAGTCAGGGCTCATCCCGCAACACCGGGCCATCCACTGGGTGGTGTTTTTGGGCGATCAGCCCATCGGCCTGTCGATGTTCGTCAACATCCACTTCAAGAACCGCACGGCTGAGCAAATCATGGGGCTCTTGCCCGGCTTCGACAATTCGTTCAATGTGGGGGATGCTTACTGCGCCAGCCTGCTCTTTGCCTACAACACCCTGGGGCTCAATAAAGTGCAGGGCATGATTTACGGCGCCAACGCCAAAACCGCGCTGCTGCAGGAGCGCTTGGGATTTCAGCGCGAAGGCGTGCTCCGCCAGGCCGTCTGGGACCCTGAGCAAGACCGATACGAGGACCTGATACAGATTTCCCTGCTGCGCAGCGAGTTTGAGCGTAACCGGGTGTTGCAACGCTTCATTGGCCGGGAAACGCGGCCTGAATTGCTCATGCAGCGACGCGAGTGGCCGCGCTTTCCGCTGCAAGAATCTCGGGAATGAAGTTCGCCACGTAATTGAGGTGCAGGTCGAAAGACACCACAATGCGCTCTTGTGTACCCTGATGCACCACGCTGTGCAGATACGGACCACCGTCCTTGAAGGCCAGCAACTCACCTTCGGTCCAGGTGACGGTTTCATGGCCCACGGTCATACGGCATCCCGGGTCGCTGACCAGGCACAGGTGGATGCGCAGGTAATCCGGGGTCCAACCGCGATGCGGATTGATCACGGAGCCGGGAATCAGACGGCTCACAAACACATTGCGTAAATGGCCGGCCGCTTCCAGCGGTTGGATCAGGGCGGACGCAATGGGCAGCTTGGCACGGAAGGTGGCGACCAGCGGTGTCATGTTGAATGACAGCTTGCGGCGCGAGAGCTCGATGTGTTCGCCTTGAAAGATGGACAGCGGAAATGCGTCCCAGGTGTTGTTATACAGATTGGCGTACTTGGGATACGGCATGAAGGGCTTGAAGCGCTTGATGAAATCCAGGATCTCCACGCGAAGCGCGGGGGCCTGACGCTTGACTTCTTCACACCAGGGAACGCGCGGCAGCTCCCGGGTCCAAAGAGGAGGCTCCTGGACCAGCTGATCACGATTAACGGCGTTTTCTTCCATTCAAAGTCACCAATACAGCAAGAGTTCCTGTTGATGAAAAACACCATGCCCTTGCAACATGATGCGTGGTGTTTCACACTCCTGAGGGTGCAGCACCGCCTGATGGCGCTCAAGACCATTGTGTACCACGATGTGCCCCATTGTATAGAGGTGAAAACGCTCACCCCGGGTGTCCCACACTTTCAAGCCGGAGCCCTCGGGCAAGGATAAAGGCACCGTGAAGGTCAGCAATTGATGCGGATCAAGCGCCCACTGGGGAAACAGCTTCAGGTACTGCAGGTCCTGGTGCACACTGGCCACGGAAGCGGCAAATGCCGGATGCGGCAAATGGATGTGGAAACCCGGCAAGGCGGCCTGATCCGGAATGTATCGAGCCTCACACTGGAAGTGCTGCCCAAGCGCTTGCCGGCATGATTCCAGCAAGCCGGAAAAGTGCTTCATGATCAAGCCATTGGCATGCTTGCGCAAAATGGCTGACTGATAGGACATGGCGCCGCCCAGGCCGTGCTGTTGAGGTACGGCATCCAGATAAGCCGCCATGCCCAGCGTATAGAACGGCAGACGGTCGTGTCGCGCAGTCCAGGCCCGTCGCAGTGACAGGACTTGTTCAGCCCACTGACTGCAGGCCTGGGGACTCAAAAACTGAATCTGTTCAATGTCCATGCGCTCAATTGTTATAAAGTCTGTTCATCTATCGTCTTCGGAGTGATGTTTGGTTTTCAGCAGCATAGCCTTTCTGGGGCTGTTCTTCCCGATTGTCTTCGCCCTCTACCACCTGACGCCAGCCCGTTTCAAAACCGGGATG
>VEQI01000314.1 GCA_018883305.1 Limnohabitans sp.
GACCAGGCACAAGCCCAATTCAAGGATGAGCGCAGCGAGTTCAGCGGGTATCTCACCCTGTGGGCCTGGCTGGAGCGACAGCGTGGTGGCGGTGGCCATGCGAAGAGTGGTGCGGTGGCGCAGGCAAGCGCCACGCCCACCCACAAGCTCTCCAATCGTCAGTTTGAACAAGTGTTGCGTCAGCACTTCATCAACCCGCGGCGCTTGCGTGAATGGCGGGACGTGTACTCACAGTTGTTGACCGTGGTGAACCAGCAAGGCTGGCACCTCAATACCCAGCCCGCCAGCTATGAGCAACTGCATTGTTCCATGCTGGCGGGATTGCTGGGCAACATCGGTTGGCGCCAGGAGGACGAGGAAGGGTATCTGGGCGCTCGGGGTATCCGTTTTTACAAACACCCCGGGGCACAGCTGCGCAAGAAGCCTGGTCGCTGGGTGGTGTGTGCGGAGCTGGTGGAGACCACACGCTTGTTTGGACGCGGCATCGCCAACATCGAACCACGCTGGCTGGAAGAGGTGGGTGCGCATCTGTTGCGCAAGCAAGTGCTCGACCCCAAGTGGGACCGTCGTCAGGCAGAGGTACAGGGTATGGAGCGCGCCACCCTGTATGGCTTGGTGGTGTACAGCGGTCGTCGTGTCCCTTATGCGCGCGTGGACCTCACGGGTGCACGTGAAATTTTCATCCGTGAAGCGTTGGTGGAGGGTCAGTGGGAGACCGATCTGCCCTTCCTGGCGGCCAACCGGCAGCAGATCCGCAAGGTGATGGATCTGGAGCACAAGTCGCGCCGTCAAGATGTGTTGGTGGATGAGGCCTTGATCTACGCCTTTTATGACCAGCAATTGCCTTCTGAGGTGTGCAACGGCAAGACGCTGGAGCGTTGGTATCGTCAGGCCAGTCGTGACATCACACCTGGACAGCCGGCACCGCTCCTCATCACGCAGGCTGAGTTGATGCGCCATGAGGCTGCTGGTGTCACCACCGAAGCCTTTCCGAAAATGGTCCGATTGGGCGGCGTGGATTGCGCAGCACAATACCTGCATGAACCGGGCGATCCGCGAGATGGCTTGACCATCACCGTTCCGTTGTTTGTGCTCAATCAGGTCAGTGAGGAGCGCACCGAGTGGTTGGTGCCGGGCATGCTGAAGGAAAAAATCCAGGCCTTGCTCAAGAGCTTGCCGCAAAAGCCCAGGGCACGACTGGTGCCGCTGCCGGACAGTGCCGCAAGGCTGGCGGATGAACTCAGCGTGCCTGAGGTCTTTGGCCATGGGTCCTTGTATGACGCTTTGCAAGCCCGTGTGAAAGCCATGGTGCAGCTGGATATCAAGCGCTCAGACTTCAAGGCTGACATGGTGTCACCGCACCTGTTTTTGAATCTCCGCCTGGTGGATGACCATGGCAGACAGTTGGCCCAGGGGCGCAATCTGGGGGCGATCAAAGCACAATGGGGGTCGCAGGCTCGCGGGGCCTTTCAGGCGCTGGCGGCGTTGCGCAGCGCCGTGCCTTCTTCTGAGTCGTCGTCTGTGGACACCTCCAAGGTCACCATGCAAGTGCAGGCTCCATCGGCTAAAAGCACAGCACAGATCCATGCCGCCTCGTCCACGTCATCGACATCTGCCGTTCGCGGCGTGTCCAGCGCTTCGTCGTCAGCGGGCGTGGCGGCCTTGAGTGCAGAGCAACGCTATACCCAATGGGGCTTTGGCGAGTTGCCCGAGTTGATGGAAATCCGAAAAGGCTCACAAACGCTGGTGGGGTTCCCTGCGCTGGTGGACCAGCAAGATGCGGTGACCATTGAAGTGTTTGATGAGCCCGAGCTGGCGGTGGCCCGGCATCGGGGCGGTTTGCGCCGTTTGTTTGCCTTGCAAATCCGTGACGCCTTGAAGTACCTGGAAAAAAACATCCCGGGTTGGCAAGCCATGGTGATGGCCTTCATGCAAGTGGGCAAGCGTGCGGATGGTTCTGGCGGCGGTACTGCGGATGAGTTGCTTGCGCAGTTGCTGGAGGTGTCCATGGACCGGGCTTTCTTGCTGGAGCCACTGCCCCACGATGAGGCGTCCTTCCAGCAACGCCTGCAAGAAGGCCGTGGTCGACTTAACCTGATTGCCCAGGAGGTGGCTCGCTTGTGTGCCACCCTCATGACGGAATACACCCAGGTATTGCGCAAGCTCAAAGACACACGCGGCCAGCCCGAGGTGGTGGAGGACATGCAGCAACAACTGCAACGTTTGATGGGCAAGCGTTTTCTGACGGATACGCCCTTTGCACAGTTGCAGCACTTTGCGCGTTACCTCAAGGCCATGCAATTGCGGCTGGACAAGTTGCGCGCGGACCCCGCCCGTGATGCAGCTAAACGCGCTGAGCTCAAGCCACTGGATCAACGCTACTGGCGTCTGGTGGCCGAGCGCAAGGGTGTGATGGATGAGCGCAGCCGTGAATACCGCTGGTTGCTGGAAGAACTGCGGGTCAGTTTTTTTGCGCAGGAACTTCGCACGCCGCAGCCGGTCAGCGTCAAGCGCCTGGACAAGGCCTGGGCCTTGTTGACGCAGTGATCACAACTCGTATTCGGCGGGTTTGCCTTCCAGCGCCCGGTGGATGACACGTCGGTCCAGTCGCTCGCTCAGCATGCCGGCAAAGTCCAGCACAAAATGGCGCAAGTAGGCATTGCGCTTGAAGGCCACGCGCGCCGTGTTGTGACCAAACAGGTAGCCTGCAGGACTCGCCACCAAGTTGGGATCGAGTTGATCGCGAACCGCCATCTCCGCCACAATGCCCACGCCCATGCCCAGACCCACGTAGGTCTTGATCACATCCGAATCAATCGCTTCCAGCACGATGCGGGGCGTCAGCTGCCGGGCAGCAAAGGCATGATCAATTCGCGTCCGACCGGTGAATGAGGGGTGGTAGGTGATCAAGGGCTCGGCCGCCAGGTCTTCCAGGCTGATGCGTGTCTTTCGTGTCAGCGCATGGTCCTTGGGCAGCACCAGAACGTGCTCCCATTCGTAGCAGGGGAGGGTGACCAGATCCGGATAGTCGGACAGGGATTCCGTGGCAATGCCAATTTCTGCCACTTCATCCAGCACCATGCGCGCCACTTGATCGGGAGCCCCCTGGTGCAGGCTGATGTTGACCTTGGGAAAGGTGGCGCGCAGCTTCGCTACCGGAACTGGCAGCACATAGCGCGCCTGCGTGTGGGTGGTGGCAATGGACAGGGTGCCACTGTCTTGCGCACTGAATTGCTCACCAATGCGCTTGAGATTGCTGACCTCCCGCAGGATCACCTCGATGCTGCGCAACACTTGCTGCCCCGGCTCGGTGATGCGCTTGAGGCGCTTGCCGTGGCGCGTGAAGATTTCGATGCCCAGCTCGTCTTCCAGCTCGATGATGGCTTTGGAGACGCCCGGCTGAGAGGTGTGCAGGGCCTTGGCGGCTTCGGTCAGGTTGAGGTTGCGTCGGGCCGCTTCCTGAACGAATCGAAATTGATGCAGGTTCATAACGAAAACCTATAAAAGGTCTCGTTATTATGCCAATTAATATCAATGAAGGCGCTCAGCCCTTGAGTGCCAGTTGCGCCAGCAAGTCCAGCACCCGGTCCTGCTCCCCAGCAGAATTCATGACCTCCAATTGCAGGTCTGGATGGCGTGCACGCAACTCGTTCACCAGTTGTGGCAGGTCTTCGCGGGCGTGCTTGCCCATGCCAAAGAAGAGCGGTAACAGCCGGATGGAGCGATGACCATCGGCCATCAATGACTCTACTGAGGTAGTTAAGTCTGGGGTTGCCCATTCCAGAAAGGCGGTCTGGACCACCATGGCAGGCGAGGCAAGACGAATGCGCGCTGCCAGTGACTGGATGGGCCCTTGCCACAACGGGTCACGTGAACCATGGCCCAACAGCACCATGGCGGTGGTCGTGGCAGAGGAGGTTGTAGAGGACATGGCGGAGGCAGAAAGCGGTGAATTTATGGGCGACGCGTTATTGCCGAATCACCAGCCAGCCAAACGCAGCCAGTGACACCACACTGTAAATC
>VEQI01000026.1 GCA_018883305.1 Limnohabitans sp.
GTCGAACAGGGATTGCTGGCGCTGCAATTGTTTGAGCGCCCATTGCACGTCGGCTTGCGCCCGCGCGGTGTCGGCCTGGGCTGCCCCGAATTCGGGCGAGGCCAGTTCGGCCAGCGGAGTGCCTGCGGCCACCGATTGACCGACATCGGTCAGGATCCGGTTGACCCGACCGGCGAAGGCTGGGTAGATGCGCTGGGTTCGGTTTTCATTCCAGACCAGACGCGCTGGCAGATCCACCACCAAATCTGTGGCTGATTGCGTTGCCTGCGTGCTCAGCAGGCTCAGTTGGGGATGGCCAGCCGGGTAGCGCAGTTGTTCGCCTTGCAGGATGGGCAATTGCGCCACGGGTGCCGGTGGCGTGCTGGGTTGGCAGGCGCTCAGCAGGCTCAGCCCCAGAGACAGGCTCAGCCACAGGCCGATGTGGGTGGCGCGCGAACGCACAGCCATCGTGAGATGCGTGATAGGGGTCAACATGGTGAAGTGGTGAACGGCAGCCCTTTTTTGGAGCGCTGACGCAGAGGTGGAGTGGAGATGTGCGCTCATGGGTTGACGCTGGTGGTGCGGATTTGCCAGGTGCCCTGCGCCTTGGCGAATTCCGCCTGAGCGGCGATGGCTTCCAGGCGGGTGGCACGCAGCGTGCGGCGTGCGTCAAGCAAGTCGGTCAGCGTCAGCGCGCCTTGGGTGTAGGCCACCTCGGCTTGCTGTGCCACGCGTTGGGCGCGCGGCAGGATGTCTCGCTCATAGGTTTGCAAACGATCGCGCGCCGCGTCCCAGGCTTGTAACAGGCCTTGCAGCTCGGCGCGTGCGCCCAGGCGTGCCCGCTCTAGCAGGTCTTGTGATTGCCCTTGCAAGGCCGAGGCGCGACCAATCTCGCCCTCGTAGCGGTAGCCCCATTGCAGTGGCATTTGCAAACGCAATTCCATCTGGCGGGTGACGGTGCCGGTGTCATTCGGGTAGTGGTCCACCGTGCCGCCCCAGGTGATGTCCGTGGTTTGCTGCGCACGTGCCAGTTGCAAGGCCGACTGGGTGGCTTGGGCGCGCTCACGTGCAGCGCGCACGTCGGGGCGTTGCTCGACCAGGTCGTCCAGACGGGCTTGAGCCTGCTCCACGGCTTCGGCCTGACCGGCGACGGCGGGCCATTCGGTGCGAGGGCGCCATTGAAGGGGCTGGCCGGGCCAGGCGATCAGGGGTGCCAAGGCGAGCGCTGCGCGCTGCCGATCCAGCTCGGCTTGACGCACATCGGCCTGCGCGCGGGCGGCCTCGATGTCGGTGCGTGCCGCATCTTGTGCCGAGACATCACCGGCTTGCAAGCGCCGCTGGGCGGCCTGTGCCAAGGCATGAGCGCTGGCGGCAAGGCCTTGCATTTCTTCCAGTCGCAAGTGCATGGCCAGCCAGTCATAAAAGGCTTGCAGGGCCAGCACGCGCTGGGCCGTGATGGCATCCTGCCAATCGGCCTGGGCGGCTTGCGCGTTCTGGCGTGACGTCTGGGTGCGCAGCGACCGTTTGTTGCCGCGTTCCCAGGTCCAGTCCAGGCCAACGCCCTTGTCGATGCGTTTTTGCTGCCACAGGGAGCCCGCCCCCAGTCCATGGTTCAAATCCATCGAGCCGGCCTTGGCGGACAGCACGGGCAGGGGCGCGTGGTCAGCGGCCAGGATGTCGGCCTGAGCCGCTTCATAGTTGCGGCGGACGGCGGCCACATCCAGGTTTTGACCTGCGGCTTGCAACACCTGGTCGATGGACAGCAGATGGTTGTTGGTGGCCGTGGCCTTCTGTGGGGTGAGGGAAGTGTTTGTTGCAGGTGCCTGGGCCCAGGCACCCGTGGCCAGCCAGGTGGCGGCCAGCGCCCAGCCCAGGACTTGGCGTCCTGGCCTGTGTGAAGCCAAGCGAAAGCCCGGCAAGTGTCGTATGCTCATACTCCGTTTATCGCCGCGCGGGGCTGACCACGACCTGACCTGCCTGCGTTTTTCCGTCATCTTGGCGCCTGTGCTTTCCATGCGTATCCTGGTTGTAGAAGACGACGCCGTCTTGCTGGCGGTGGTCACAAGAAGCCTGGGCGAGGCCGGGCATCGCGTGGACGGTGCGTGCAACCTGGAGCAGGCACGACACTTTGTGCGCGTGCAGCCCTATGACGCCATCTTGCTGGATTTGAACCTGCCGCTGTCGGGTTCGCCCCGCTCGGGCATGGGCAGTGGTCTCACCTGGCTGCGCGAGTTGCGGGCCCAGGGTGTGAGAACGCCGGTGATGGTGTTGACGGCTCGTAACCGCACCGATGAACGCATTGCCGGGCTAGACGCCGGTGCCGATGATTACGCGGGCAAGCCCTTTGAATTGGCCGAAGTGGAAGCCCGCTTGCGCGCCTTGGTACGACGCAGTCAGAACGCCGAGGACGTGGTGCGTGTGGGTGCCCTGTGCCTGCATCGTCACCTGAACCGGGTCGAGTTAGACGGTGCGGAGCTGGTCCTGCCAGCGCGTGAGTTTGAAGTTTTGTGCGAGCTTCTGTCACCGCCAGGGAAGGTTGTTAGCAAGCGCATACTGTCTGAAAAACTCTCTACTTTCGAAGAAGCCTTGGGTGATAACGCCTTGGAGGCCTTTATTTCGCGCTTGCGCAAGAAGCTGCAAGGCAGCGGTGTGACGATCCGAACTCTGCGCGGTTTGGGCTATTTGTTGGAGGACCTGCCGGTATGAAGGCGCCACACACGCACCCCTTGTTGAGCAATCGCCTGCTACGCCATGTGTTGCTGCCCTTGGCGCTGACCTGGTTGCTGGGAACGGGCATTGCCGTCGCGGTGGCGGGCTACTTCACGCAGCAGGCGTATGACCGGGCGTTGGCGGATGATGCCTATCTGGTGGCCAGCCATGTCAAGCTGTCCCCCCATGGCGGGCTGGAGTTCAACCTCAATGCCAAGGAGTTGACTGCCGTCTTGTTCGATCAGAGCGAGCTGATCTTGTTTGCTGTCTTGCAGGCGGACGGTTCCTTGTTGGCGGGGCACCCGGGGCTGGCGCCGGCGCGGGAATTGGCGTCCAAAGGGCCGGTGTATGACGAGCTGGTCTATCAAAACCGACGCCTGCGCAGTGTCACGCTGAATTTCGAACAACCGCAGCCATACACGGTGGTGCTGGCCCAAACCACCAGCAACCGTGAGCGTGTGGTGCAACAACTGGTGCTGTTTTCTATCGTGCCGCAGCTCTTGTTGCTGGCCTTGCTGGCGGTGGCGCTTCGACGCGCCATCCAGTCGGATGTGCAACCCATCTCGGCACTGGAACAGGCATTGTCGCAACGGGATGCCAGTGACTTGACGCCGGTGCATGTGTCCAGCCGCACCCGTGACATCCAGCATCTGGGTCGCGCGGTGAATGAGTTATTCGAGCGGATTGCGCAGAGCATTCGTGCACAACGCGAGTTCTCCGGCAATGTGGCGCACGAGTTGCGCACCCCTTTGGCCGGTATTCGTGCGCAGGCGGAATACGGCCTGGCACACGAGGATCCCCAGGTATGGCGAGAGCAGTTGAAAGGGATTGCGCACAGCCAAGAGCGCGCCAGTCGGCTCATTGACCAGCTCCTGGCGTTGGCCTTGGCCGACGAGGCCAAGCAAAGCTTGGCCTTGCAGCGGGTCAATTTGTCCCAAGTGGTGCAAGACAGTGTGCTGCGGTACTTGCAGCGTGCTGACGGCTTGCAGGTGGACCTGGGCGCCCAGGGCGTGGACATGCCGGTCTGGGTGATGGGGCAGCAGGCTTTGATCGAAGGCGTCTTGAACAACTTGCTGGACAATGCGCTTCGCTATGGGCGGTCGCTTGGCGAGAGCCCCAGTCGCCTGACAGTGGCGTTGGAGGTGCTGGGCACGGGATCGCTGGCGCCTGTGCGGCTGACCGTCACGGACAACGGACCAGGCATTTCTCCTGCGCAGCAACAACATGTGATGCAGCGTTGGTCACGTGGTTCCGCGGGTGAGGCCTTGCGCGAAGGCTCGGGTTTGGGGTTGGCGATTGTGGCCGAGTACGCCCGCTTGCTCAACGCCGGCTTGTGGCTGGGCACGGCGCCTGATGGGCAAGGCTTGCAAGTGGCCCTGTTGTTTGAAACGCCCGGACCCGCCCCCGAGACGTCGCAGGCTGCGCACGCATGAGTCGCCCCCACACGCCGGGGTCGCGATTGTGGGGGCAGGCCTTGATCCTCTCGCTCGGGGCGGCGGTGTCCTTGGGGGTGACCCGGTTTGCCTATGGCCTGTTGTTGCCACCCATGCGCGAGTCGCTCGAATGGAGCTACACCCTGGCTGGCGCCATGAACACGGCCAACGCTGCGGGGTACTTGCTGGGCGCGTTGCTGATGCCGCGGTTGCTGCGACGCTGGCCACCGGGTGCGGTCCTGCGGATGGGGATGGCATTGGCCGCCCTGTTCATGGCACTCAGCGGTTTTGTGACGGACGCGGGGATGCTGATGGTGCAACGCCTGCTGGCGGGCTGGGCCAGTGCATTGGTGTTTGTCACCGGGGGCTTGTTGGCGGCCAGGTTGGCTCAGCAGCGGCCGCAGCAAGGGGGCTGGTTGATCGGGCTGTATTACGGTGGTACGGGTTGGGGCATTGTGGTGTCCACCTGGGTGGTGCCCTGGGTGTTGACCGTGCCGCACGATTGGCCTCGGGCCTGGTGGGTGTTGGCGTGCACGTGTGCCCTGGCGCTGATGGCCCTATGGCGCACGGTGGGACAGTTGGATCAACAGCAGGGACAGGCGGCCGTGACTCGATCGGAGGGAGCGATTCGATTCGAGCTGTCGCAGTGGCTGTTTGGTTTGGCGGGCTATGCCTGCTTTGGCATGGGGTATATCGGTTACATGACCTTCGTGATTGCTTTGCTGCGGGCGCAAGGGGCCTCTGGATCGAGCATCACCGTGTTCTATTCGGCGTTGGGCCTGGCCGTGGTGCTGTCGGCGCGTCTGTGGGCCCGTTTGCTGGACCACTTCAAAGGCGGGCAGGCCCTGGCCATTCTTAACGCCTTGCTGGCGCTGGCCACGGTGGTGCCGGCGCTGGCTGCGCCCGCCTGGGCCTTGGGGTTGTCGGGCTTGTTGTTCGGTGCGGTGTTTCTGTCGGTGGTGGCTTCGACCACGGCCATGGTGCGGCATAACCTGCCCGCCGATGAGTGGGCGCGGGGCATCAGCGCCTTCACCATTGTGTTCGCCGTCGGTCAGATCATTGGCCCCACGCTGGTGGGGTGGGTGGCAGATGGCCCGGGCGGTTTGACCCGTGGGCTGGCTTGCTCGGCGGCGGTCTTGTTGCTGGGGGCGGTGCTGGCCTGGCGACAACGCCCGCTGGCCCATCCGGCAGCAGGGAAGCAAGGGGTGGATTAAAATGAAGTTTCCTTCGCAAGGCCGCGTCCCGCCTTGCTTTTAAGCCAATGACGTGTGGTTGACGGGCTCCTGACCGGTGCTGCGCGCCATGCGTATGGCCCCTCCCCTGCCCGTTTAGAACCTGAAAGCCGCTCATGTGGTATCCACAACAGTTTGACGTCATCGTGATTGGTGGTGGCCACGCCGGAACGGAGGCCGCTTTGGCGGCAGCTCGGATGGGTTGCCAGACATTGCTGCTGACGCACAACATCGAGACCCTGGGGCAGATGAGTTGCAACCCCTCCATTGGGGGCATTGGCAAGGGGCACCTTGTGAAGGAGGTGGACGCGCTGGGCGGTGCGATGGCCTTGGCCACGGACGAGTCAGGAATTCAGTTTCGCATTCTCAACAGCTCCAAGGGGCCTGCGGTGCGAGCCACTCGAGCGCAGGCAGATCGCATTCGTTACAAGGCGGCTATCCGGCATCGGCTGGAGAACCAACCCCATCTGTGTCTGTTTCAACAGGCAGTGGATGACTTGGTCGTGGAGGGGGATCGGGTGGTGGGTGCCGTCACACAAGCGGGCATCCGCTTCCGTGGTCGCGCGGTGGTGCTGACCGCCGGTACGTTCCTGGATGGCAAGATCCATGTGGGATTGGACAACTATGCTGGCGGCCGTGCAGGTGATCCGCCTGCGGTCAGCTTGAGTGCGCGGCTCAAAGAATTGAAGCTGCCGCAAGGCCGCCTCAAAACCGGCACGCCGCCGCGACTGGATGGGCGCACCATTGATTTCTCGCGTTGTACAGAACAACCTGGGGACGGCATGCCCGGCGGTTTGCCTGGCCCGGTGCCGGTTTTCAGCTTTCTGGGACGTGCTGAGATGCATCCGCGTCAAGTGCCGTGCTGGATCACCCACACCAACGAGCAAACCCACGACATCATTCGTTCCGGCTTTGACCGAAGCCCCATGTTCACCGGCAAGATCGAGGGCGTGGGCCCGCGCTATTGCCCCAGCGTGGAAGACAAGATCAACCGCTTTGCCGACAAGGACAGCCATCAGATCTTCCTGGAGCCAGAGGGTTTGGATACCCATGAAATCTATCCCAACGGCATCAGCACCAGCTTGCCGTTTGACATTCAGTACGCGTTGGTGCGCTCCATGCCCGGGCTGGAGAATGCCAACATCCTGCGCCCTGGCTACGCCATCGAGTACGACTACTTTGACCCGCGTGGCTTGACGGCCTCATTTGAAACCCGTGCCATTCGCGGTTTGTTTTTCGCCGGACAGATCAATGGCACCACGGGGTATGAAGAAGCGGCGGCTCAGGGCCTGTTTGCCGGCATCAACGCGGCCTTGCTCTGTCGTGAGCAGCAGCCCTGGGTGCCTGCACGCGACCAGGCGTATCTGGGCGTGATGGTCGATGACCTGGTGACCAAAGGTGTCACTGAACCCTACCGCATGTTCACCAGCCGCGCCGAGTTCCGCCTGCAACTGCGCGAAGACAATGCCGACATGCGCCTGACCGAGACGGGCCGCCAAATGGGCCTGGTGGACGACGTTCGCTGGGAGGCGTTCTGCCGCAAACGCGATGCTGTTTCACGTGAAACAGAGCGTCTGCGCTCGATCTGGGTTAACCCAAACAACCTGCCCGTGGTAGACGCGGAGCGGGTTCTGGGCAAAGGCATTGAGCGTGAGTACAACCTCGCGGATTTGTTGCGGCGCCCTGGCGTCACCCATGCGGGGTTGATGAGCCTGTCCGGCGGCCGCTACGCCAACCCGGAGCTGGAGAGCTTGGACGCTGTTTCACGTGAAACCGTGATCGAGCAGGTGGAGATTGCGGCCAAGTATGCAGGCTACATTGACCGTCAGCGCGACGAGGTGCAGCGTGCGGCGTACTTCGAAAACCTCCAGTTGCCGGAGGAGCTCGATTACATGCAAATTCCCGCGTTGAGTATCGAGGTGCGTCAAAAGCTGCATCGTCATCGCCCGCAGACCTTGGGTCAGGCCTCCAGGATCTCGGGCATCACCCCGGCGGCAATTTCCCTGTTGCTGATCCATCTGCGCCGTGCCCGCTACAAGGGGTTTGTGCCGGAAGGCGAGAAGGTGCAGGCCTGATGGCCGCCGACTTGTTGGGGCGGCTGGAAGCGGGCGCGCGTGACCTGGGGTTGGCCCTTCAACCAGCGCAGTCCGCGCGACTGCTGAAGTACCTGGACTTGTTGTCGCAGTGGGGGCGCGTCTACAACCTGACCGCCATTCGTGATCCGCAAGAGGGCTTGACTCAACATTTGCTGGATTGTTTGGCGGTTGTGCCCCCGTTGCGACGGCAGTGCCCAGGCGGGGGGCGGTTGCTCGATGTGGGCTCCGGTGCGGGACTGCCGGGGGTGGTCATTGCCACCCTTTGTCCAGAGTGGCAGGTGACCTGTGTCGACACGGTGGCTAAAAAAATGGCGTTTGTGCAACAAGCGGCAGGACAGTTGGGCCTGGCCGGCTTGACGGCCAAACACGCGCGAGTGGAAACCTTGCCGGGCCCTTATGACCTGATCACGGCACGAGCCTTTGCATCTTTGCCGGATTTGGTGTCATGGTCTGCCCAGGCGTTGGCACCCACCGGTATCTGGATGGCGATGAAGGGCCGCGACCCGGTGGATGAACGGGCGGCACTGCCTGACCACATCGAGGTGTTTCACGTGGAACCGCTTCAGGTGCCGGGCCTGGACGCTGAGCGTTGCCTGGTGTGGATGCGGCCGAACGCTTCGACCTGATTCAGTTGCCCTGATGCCGCGGTTGAGCCCTTGAATCGCCCCACTCGGCAAACAAGCCGGGTAAACTCGCCCACTTCATTGAACTCATTGCCTCCCCTGCCCGAACATGTTCGGCATCTCTGATTACCCAGCCTTTGTGTTGGCCATTCTGGTGTTCCTGGCCATCCCCGGCCCGGGCAACCTGGCCCTGCTTGTTTCCACGGCCAAGGGCGGGGTGCGGGGCGGATTGGCCGCCACGCTGGGCGTCATGGCCGGGGACCAAGTGCTGATTTGGTTGGCGGTGATGGGCGTGGCCGCCTTGCTGACTACCTGGCCAGCGGTGTTCGCGGCGGTTCAGTGGTTGGGTGCTTTGTATCTGGCGGTGCTGGGCTGGAAGATGATTCGCTCACCCCAAGGTGCGGCCCCGATGTTGGATATTCCCGCAGGTCAGTACTTCCGACAGTCCTGCTTCATCACGCTGTTCAATCCCAAGGCCATTGTGTTTTACATGGCCTTTTTCCCCCTGTTTGTCGATCCGCAACAGATGCCCACCGTTGGCACGTTTGGCTTGATGGCACTCACGGTGGCGCTGCTGACCCTGGGCTATGGCGTTGCATTGGTACTGCTCGCGCACCGTTTGTCTTCGCGCGTGCGCGCACACCCATGGGCCGCCCGCGCGTTGAACACCACCGCCGGGGCCCTGCTGATCGGGTTTGGCTGCAAGCTGGCCCTGACCAAATAATTACGACAAAAGAGTTCAACACAAGATGCCCTACGTTTTCTGCGTCGCAAATCAAAAAGGGGGGGTGGGTAAAACCACCACCACCGTCAACCTGGCGGCGGGTCTGGCAAGCGTGGGACAGCGCGTGCTGCTGATTGACCTGGACCCGCAGGGCAATGCCACCATGGGCTCGGGCGTGGACAAACGCCAGCTCGAACTCTCGGTCTACGACGTGTTGCTGGAAACGGCCTCCATTGCCGAAGCCCGCCAGACCAGCCAGTGGGGTGACAGCGGCGCTGCCGCCACCAAACCCACCTACCATGTGCTAGGTGCCAACCGTGAGCTGGCCGGTGCGGAGGTGGAGCTGGTTGGGTTGGAGCGGCGCGAAAAGCGCTTGCGTCAAGCCCTGGCCCAGGTCGAGCAAGACTATGACTTCGTGCTGATCGATTCGCCGCCCTCGTTGTCCTTGCTGACACTCAACGGCTTGTGCGCGGCGCATGGTGTGATTGTTCCCATGCAATGCGAATACTTTGCGCTGGAAGGTCTGACGGACCTGGTCAACACCATCAAGCAGGTGCATGCCAATCTCAATCGTGACCTGCGCATCATCGGCTTGCTGCGCGTGATGTTTGACCCCCGCATCACCTTGCAACAACAGGTGAGTGAACAACTCAAGGACCATTTCGGGGACAAGGTGTTCAACACCGTCATTCCTCGGAATGTCCGCTTGGCAGAGGCCCCTAGCTATGGCTTGCCCGGCGTGGTGTTTGATGCCGGCGCCAAGGGCAGCCAGGCCTATGTGGACTTTGCGCGTGAGCTGGTTGAGCGCAGCCCCACGCTGTGAACGCCATGAGATTTCGTTGACCAACAACGATGAAGGCACACACCAACTTGCTCTGGCTGGGCGATGATCCGGCCCACGCCCGTTCAGCGGCCTGGCCCATGCGTTGGGCCCAGGGCAAGGGTGCGCATGAGGTGCTTCAGCACGCCGCCCCGATGCCGCTTCGAGGGGATTGGCTGGTGCAACTGGAGTCCGCCGTGCGAAGCGCCCCCCGCTGCCGACTGGTCGCCCAGGGCTTGGGCTGTGCGTTGGTGGCGGCCTGGGCGGCCTATTCCTCTTCTTGGGCACGGGTGGAATCCGCCTTGCTGATCGGACCTTTTTGTCCGGATGCGGCACACCCGTCAGGCCGTTATCGCACCTGGCGTGCCGTCACGCCCATGCGTCTGCCCTTCTCCAGCTGGGTCATTCCCGAGCCCAGTCCGCGCAGCCATCTGGCAGAGCAAGAGCAATGGGCGGCTTGCTGGGGTGCGTACTGGCCAGGGCCGTTGGATCCAGCCGGTCAGCGCGAGGCCATGCAGGCTTGGTGGCAGGACATGTCTGCGCAACACACTTTTTTCTGAACTCATTTCGGACCACAACACCATGGTGACCAAAAAACCCAAAGGCCTCGGCCGTGGACTCGAAGCCTTGCTTGGCCCCAGCGTCACCGCTGCACCCCAAGAGGCCGGTGCCAGCGGCGGTACCCACGAGCTGGACTTGAGCGAACTGGTGCCTGGCACCTATCAACCACGCACGCGCATGGACGAAGGCGCCCTGTACGAACTGGCAGAGAGCATCCGCGCGCAGGGCATCATGCAGCCCATCCTGGTGCGCCGTTTGAGTGATGGCGCCAACGCCGGCAAATACGAAATCATTGCCGGTGAACGTCGCTCGCGCGCCGCCAAAATTGCCGGCCTGGAGCGCGTGCCGGTGTTGGTGCGGGACGTACCCAACGAGGCGGCTGCCGCGATGGCGTTGATCGAGAACATCCAGCGCGAAGACCTCAACCCGCTGGAGGAAGCGCAAGGCCTGAATCGACTCATTCGCGAGTTTGGGCTCACCCATGAACAAGCGGCGCAGGCGGTGGGGCGATCACGCAGTGCGGCCACGAACCTGCTGCGCTTGCTCAATCTGGCAGATCCGGTGCAATCGATGTTGATGGCGGGCGATCTGGAAATGGGTCATGCGCGCGCGCTGCTCTCGCTGGAGCGTGCTGCACAAATCACGGCGGCCAATCAGGTGGCGGCCAAGAGTTTGTCGGTGCGCGAAACGGAAAGCCTGGTCAAGAAGCTGGGCGCTGAGTTCCAGCTGGTGACGCAAAAGCCCAAGAAAGAGAAATCACGCGATCTGCGCCGCATCGAGGAAGAGCTGTCCGATCTGCTGACGGCCGAAGTGGAGGTGCGGGTCAAAAAGCGTGTCAAGCGCAATGGCCGGGTGGAGGAGATGGGGGACATCTCCATTCAGTTTGGCTCGCTGGATGAGCTGAATGGGCTGATCGAGCGGCTGCGCGGCTCGAGCTGAGCCGCCCCCTGCTCAGGCCTTTCTCAACCCGTGGCTGGAGCTCACTGCAGCAAGGACGCATCAAGACAAGGCAAAAATCTTGCCGGGGTTCATGATGTTCTTCGGGTCCAGTGCCCGCTTGAGCGTGCGCATCATCTCCACGGTGGCCGCACCGGTTTCTGAGACCAGAAAATCCATCTTGTGCAGGCCAATGCCGTGCTCACCCGTGCAGGTGCCTCCCAGGCGCAGGGCGCGTTCCACCATGGTCTGGTTGAGCACTTCGGCCTTGGCACGTTCGGCCGGGTCATTGGGGTCGATCAGGTAGCCGAAGTGGAAGTTGCCATCGCCCACATGGCCCACCAGGAAGTAAGGAATGCCGCTAGCGTCGGCTTCGTCCACCGACTCCAGCAGCGCCTCGGCCAGCCGGCTGATGGGCACACAGGCATCCGTGCTGATGGCGCGGCAGCCCGGGCGTGAGGTTACGGCGGCAAAATACGAGTTGTGACGCGCGGTCCACAAACGGGTGCGCTCTTCGGGGGTGGAGGCCCATTCAAAATCGTGGCCACCGTTGTCGCGAGCAATTTCCTGCACCGTCTCCGCCTGCTCCTTCACACCTGCCGGTGAGCCGTGAAACTCCATCAGCAGCAAAGGCTCTTCACGCAAACTCAGCTTGGAATAGGCGTTGACCATGCGCACCGCGTTGTGATCAATCAATTCCACGCGCGCAATCGGCACGCCCAGCTGAATCATCTGGATGGTGGTGTGCACCGCGGCGCCCAGGGAGGGGAAGGAGCAAATGGCGGCCGACACGGCCTCGGGCAGCGGGTACAGCTTCACCGTGACTTCGGTGAGCACCCCCAGTGTGCCTTCGCTGCCCACAAACAGACGGGTGAGGTCGTAGCCTGCGCTGGACTTTTTGGCCCGCGTGCCGGTGCGGATGATCTCGCCCGACGCCGTCACCACCTCCAGGGCCAGCACGTTGTCGCGCATGGTGCCGTAGCGCACGGCATTGGTGCCGCTGGCGCGCGTGGCGCTCATGCCGCCGATGGTCGCGTCGGCCCCCGGGTCGATCGGGAAAAAGAGGCCCGTGCTCTTGATTTCCTCGTTGAGCTGCTTGCGGGTCACGCCCGGTTGCACGGTCACCGTGAGGTCTTCCGCGTTGATGGACAACACCCGATTCATGCGGCCCAGGTCAATGCTGATGCCGCCTTGCACCGCCAGCAAATGCCCTTCCAGCGACGAGCCCACGCCAAAAGGAATCACTGGCACGCCGAACTCATGGGCGAGTTTCACGGCAGCGGCCACATCCTGTGTGCTTTCGGCAAACACTACGGCGGCTGGCGGCGGCACCTGGAAAGATGACTCGTCGCGTCCGTGTTGCTCACGCACGGCCATGGCGGTTGAGCAGCGCTCGCCAAACAGGGCCTTGAGCTGTTGAATCATGGCTTCGGGCACCTCGCGCTGGGCGACGGCCGGCATCAGGTGGTTCGGGGTCGTGGGCGCGTTCATGAGGGGCTCCGCAGGGGTGATTAAAGAACCGGATTCTACGAATCCTGCCCGTCTTGTGCAGCCGGGCATCTGAAGCGGGCCGCTTTGCGGGGACAATCACGTGACACGACAGCAAGGACAGGTCAATGGGAAACCGACTCACGCAAATTGCCACCCGCACGGGTGACGACGGCACCACGGGATTGGGGGACAACCAGCGCGTCTCCAAAAGCAGCCTGCGTGTGCAGGCGATGGGGGATGTGGACGAGCTCAACTCGCACATCGGGCTGTTGCTGTGCGAGGACATGCCCCGCGACATGCGAGAACTGTTGATCGATGTTCAGCATCAGCTGTTCAACCTGGGTGGTGAGTTGTCCATTCCCGGCTTTGAACTGCTCAAGGCCGATGCTGTGCTCTCTCTGGATCAGGCGCTGGCCCAGTTCAACGAAACCCTGCCCCGCTTGCAGGAGTTCATCCTGCCGGCCGGCTCACGCGCTTCTTCCCAGGCCCATGTGTGTCGCACCGTGGCGCGTCGGGCCGAGCGCTCGGTGGTGGCGCTGGGGGCGACGGAAACCCTGCACGATTTGCCGCGTCAATTTTTGAACCGGCTGAGTGACCTCATGTTTGTGCTGGCACGCACACTCAACCGCTGGCACGGCGGGGACGATGTCTACTGGAAGAGCGACCGGCTGAAAAACGCCGAGTGAACGGCAAGACACTTCGCGCTTGCGCGCTCAGCGCTGGGCCTGGATGGCCATGGTGATGCGCGACACGCAGGTCAGGTCGCCGGCCTCGTTGTGCAGATCGATGTGCCACACATGGGTGCTGCGCCCGATGTGGACGGCGCGGGTGACGCCGGTGACCCAACCCTGTGTGGCCCCTTTGATGTGATTAGCGTTGATGTCCAGCCCGACGGCGCGAAAACCCTCCGGGCAGGCGAAATACGCACCACAGGAACCCAGCGTTTCAGCCAGCACCACACTGACCCCGCCATGCAGCAAGCCGTACGGCTGGCGGGTGCGGTGATCCACCGGAATGCGGGCCGTGATGAAATCGTCACCCACTTCCAAAAACTCGATGCCGAGATATTCAGGGGCGGTGCCCTCATGCAAGCGAGTAAGCGCTTGAACGGAGATGGGTTTTTTCCAGAGGTTCATGGGGTGTTTTTAGCACAGTCAAGCCTGTGACGGCCATGACGACCATGGGCCAACGGTTGACGCATGCGACGCCTTCAACACGTGTCAAATGTCGACGCAGGTCTCATAATGCCGGCCATGAACGCACCTGCCTCTCCCGCCCATCCAGCGCCCTTCGTCCCGCAGATCCGTCTGTACCAGCAGTGGCTGGCACGCGAGCGTGGACTGTCGTTCGAGTCCTATCAGGACTTGTGGCACTGGTCCGTCACGGAACTCGATGCCTTCTGGCAATCGATCTGGGACTACTTCGACATGCAGTCGCCCACACCACACACCGCGGTGCTGGCACGCAATGCCATGCCGGGTGCAGTGTGGTTTCCCGGGGCGCAGGTCAACTACGTGCAGCAGGTCTTTCGTCACGTTGAGCCAGCGCATGCGGCCGGTTGCTTGGCGGTCATTGGCAGCAACGAGAAGGGGCAACGGCGCGAGCTGTCCTGGCCCGAGCTGCGGCGCCAAGTGGCGGCGCTGGCCCTGCACCTGCAAGCCCATGGAGTGGGGCGAGGCGATCGGGTGGCTGCGTATTTGCCAAACACCCCGGAGACCATCGTCGTGTTTCTGGCCGTGGTCAGCCTGGGCGCCATCTGGAGCGTGTGCGCCCCCGACATGGGCACCAATGCCGTGTTGGACCGGTTCCGCCAAATTGCCCCCAAGGCACTGGTGGCTTGCGATGGCGTGACCTATGCCGGGCGCGATCATCCGCGCACCGCCGTGGTGGAAGATCTGCGTGCGGCGTTGCCCAGCATCGAGCATGTGGTGCTGGTGCGCAACCTGGGCGAGCAACCCGACGTGGCGCAGGCGCAGGATTACCACGCAATCGTCAACCGAGTGTCGCCGGAGCAAGACCGCTTTGAGCCCTGCTGGCTGCCATTCGACCATCCCTTGTGGATTGTGTATTCCAGTGGCACCACCGGCATGCCCAAGCCGATTGTGCACACGCATGGTGGCACCTTGATCAACGGCATGGCGCACAAGACACTGCACTACGACATTGCCTGCAGCTATGAAGCCAACTCGCGAGACGAGCGTCTCCTCTGGTACAGCTCCACGGGCTGGGTGATGTGGAACTCGCAAGTGGGCGGTTTGCTGGGTGGCACCACTGTGGTGACGTATGACGGCAACCCCGGGGGCACCAAGGAGCGGCCCGACTGGACCACCCTGTGGCGCTTTGCCAACCAGGAGCGAGTCACCTTTATGGGTGGCGGCGCAGCGTTTTTTGCCAATTGCCAGAAGGCGAATGTCGACTTGAGCCCGTGGCCCGGTCTGGCGCGCGTGCGTGCGCTGGGAACCACAGGCTCACCGCTGAGCGCCGAGGTGCAGAACTGGGGCACCGAGCAGTTTCGTGCGCTCTATGCGCACGCCGAGGGCGCTCCGCGGGATATCTGGTGGTGCAACATTTCGGGCGGCACGGATGCCGGGGCCTTCGTGGGCGGGCATCGCGAATTGCCGATGGTGCCTGGCGAAATGCAGTGCCGATTTCTGGGCGTGGCGGTGCAGGCCTGGAATGAGCAGGGCGAATCGGTGGTGGATCAGGTGGGGGAACTGGTGGTGACCCAGCCCCTGCCCTCCATGCCGCCCTATTTCTGGGGTGACACGGAACATCAGCGCTACCTGGGCAGTTATTTCGACATGTTCCCGCCTGGTAAGGGGCGGCGCACGGCCGGCGGTGACGCGGATGCGTCGGCCGGCGGTGTGTGGCGTCACGGGGACTGGTTGCGCATCACGCCTGAGGGGCGCTGCATCATTTATGGTCGCAGCGACGCCACCATCAACCGCCATGGCCTGCGCATGGGCACCAGCGAGCTCTACCGAGCCGTCGAGGCCTTGCCCGAGGTCATGGACTCCATGGTGGTCGATCTGGAATATCTGGGGCGTGAAAGTTATATGCCGCTCTTTGTGGTGCTGCGTGAGGGCGTGCACCTGGATGACGCCTTGCGAGCCAGGCTCAACGATGCTGTCAAAACCGCGCTCAGCCCTCGCTTCATCCCGAATGACATCTTTCAGGTGGCCGAAATTCCGCGCACGCTCTCGGGCAAAAAGCAGGAGCTGCCGATCAAGAAACTGCTGCTGGGCCAGCCGGTGGAAAAAGTGCTGAATCGAGACGCCATGGCCAACCCGGGATGCCTGGATTGGTATGTGAACTTTGCCCGTTCCCGCGCGGCGGCCTGAGGGGCTTGTGACAGGCTTTGCGCACTAAAATGGTCAGTTCACCGGCAGCCGGCGCTGCCCTCAATGAACTCGACGCGGAGAACCACATGGCACATGCCAGCTTTCAATGGGATGACCCTTTCCTGCTGGACCAGCAGCTGACCGAAGATGAGCGCATGGTGCGCGATGCCGCCGCCGCGTATTGCCAGGACCGTCTGCAGCCGCGCGTGCTGGAGGCTTTCCGTCACGAAAAAACCGACCCCGCCATCTTCCGCGAAATGGGTGAACTGGGCCTGCTGGGCCCCACCATTCCCACGCAGTACGGCGGTCCTGGCCTGAACTATGTGGCCTATGGCCTGATCGCGCGTGAGGTCGAGCGTGTGGACTCCGGCTATCGCTCCATGATGAGTGTGCAGTCCTCGCTGGTCATGGTGCCCATCAACGAATTCGGCACCGAGGCGCAAAAACAGAAATACCTGCCCAAACTCGCCACCGGCGAGTGGATTGGCTGCTTTGGCCTGACCGAGCCCGATCACGGCTCCGACCCCGGCAGCATGGCCACCCGTGCACAAAAGGTCGATGGCGGCTATCGCCTCAAGGGCAACAAGATGTGGATCTCCAACAGCCCCATCGCCGATGTGTTTGTGGTCTGGGCCAAGGAAGTCTCTGAAGGCGGCCAGGTGGGCCCGATCCGCGGCTTCGTGCTCGAAAAGGGCATGAAGGGCCTGAGCGCCCCGGCCATTCATGGCAAAGTGGGTCTGCGCGCCTCCATCACCGGTGAAATCGTGATGGATGGGGTGTTTGTGCCGGAAGAAAACGCCTTCCCCACGGTGCAAGGTCTGAAGGGCCCTTTCACCTGCCTCAACAGCGCGCGTTATGGCATTGCCTGGGGTGCTCTGGGTGCGGCCGAGTCCTGCTGGCACGCGGCCCGTCAATACACCCTGGACCGCAAACAGTTCGGGCGCCCACTGGCGGCCAACCAGCTGATCCAGAAAAAACTGGCCGACATGCAGACCGAAATTTCACTGGGCCTGCAAGGCTGTCTGCGTCTGGGCCGCATGAAGGACGAAGGCACGGCGGCGGTGGAGATCACCTCCATCCTCAAGCGCAACTCTTGCGGCAAGTCTCTGGACATTGCGCGTTTGGCGCGTGACATGATGGGCGGCAATGGCATCAGCGACGAATTCGGTGTGGCGCGTCATCTCGTGAACCTTGAGGTGGTCAACACCTACGAGGGCACGCACGACATCCACGCCCTCATCCTGGGC
>VEQI01000315.1 GCA_018883305.1 Limnohabitans sp.
GCGCTGGCCAGGGCCATGAGGGCCACCACCACCAGCAATTCCAGCAGGGTGACACCGCGGGCGCGGGCACGCACCGCACCTGCCCGCCCCTGTGAAGGTGGGCGCTTGGGTGTGTTCAGGCGGACCTTATTGCCAACTGCCGATGTCTGCATTGCGGCCCTCGCCGCCGCTTTGCCCGTCGGCGCCGAGCGACAACACGTCCACCTCACCCTTCACGCCCGGGTTCAGGTACTGGTAGGGGCGTCCCCAGGGGTCGTTGGGGAGTTTGTCCAAATACGGTTTCCAGTTGATAGGCGCTGGTGCTGCGGTGGGACGCACCACCAGCGCTTGCAAGCCCTGCTCGGCGGAGGGATAGCGCTGATTGTCCAGACGGTACAGCTTGAGCGCCTGCATCAGGTTGTTGACATCCGTACGCGCTGCGGTGACGCGTGCGTCGTCTGCCCGATCAAGCACGTTGGGCACCACCAGAGCGGCCAGCACGCCGATGATGACCAGCACCACCATCAACTCGATCAGCGTGAAACCGCGCTGCAGCACCGAGACGCGCGCCCGACGACGCTGTGTGAGCGTGGCCAACCGATCGGTCCAGCGATGGGGGGAATCTAAAGATACGGGCAAAGGTGTGTCAGGCATGGTGGGGCAGAAGTCGTGGTAGCGGGTCGATCTTTGCGCGTTGGCGGTGTTGATCGATCACGCTAAGAACAGCCTGGATGATAATCTCCCGTCATGACAGATGTATCCGTCCAGGGCCTCAAGGGGCTGTCGGTGTCCCGTTGGGGCGTGAGGCTGGCCACTTTGGTGGTGTGGGCAGCACTGGCTTGCGCGGTGATGTACTGGGTGTTGCAATGGCCGCGCGCCGCCGCCGCCCGTGCCGATCAACCCGCGACCTTGTCCGTGGCTGGCGATGAGTTGTCCACCCCCGCTCCCACGCCAGCGGCCATGGGCCGTGCGCTGGGTGCGCCGTCGGGCGGGGGCGAGCGTGCCGCGGCGCCCTCGTTGGCCGCACGTCTGAGCCTGCAAGGGGTGGTACGTGCGGGCACCCATGATGGCGCCGCCCTGATCGTCATTGATGGCAAACCCGCACGATCTGTTCGGGTGGGAATGGAAGTCGAACCGGGTCTGTATTTGCTGGCCCTGGAGCCCCGCCGGGCCAGTCTGGGCCCCGATCCGCGCGGTGGCGAAAGCCTCAGTCTGGAGTTGCCGCGGCCCAAGACGCCTTGAGCGCATGCGGCGCCAGGTCAACGTTGCAGGAAGAGCCGATACGCGGGGTTGTCGGTCTCATCCACATGCGGATACCCCAGCGTTGACAAGAACTTCCTGAACGCCGCCTGATCGGCTTGGGGCACCTGCAGACCCACCAAAATGCGGCCGTAGTCCGCCCCTTGATTCCGGTAGTGGAACAGACTGATGTTCCAGTTCGGGCGCATGGACGACAGAAATTTCATCAGCGCGCCAGGCCGCTCGGGAAACACAAAGCGCAGCAAGCGTTCATCTTGCGCCAGCGCCGAGGGTCCCCCCACCATGTGACGCAGGTGCTCCTTGGCCAGCTCGTCATGTGTGAGGTCCAGCGCCTTGAAGCCATGCTTGGTGAAATGCGCGGCAATTTTGTTGCTCTCGCCCTTGCCCGAGGTGGTCAGGCCCACAAACACATGCGCCACCCGGGCGTCGCTGATGCGGTAGTTGAATTCGGTGACGTTGCGGGGTGACTTGCTGCCGCCAAAGGCCGGCAAGTGGCCAATCAGTTCGCAAAAACGCTTGAAGCTGCCGCGCTCTTCCGGGATGGTGACGGCAAACAGGGCTTCACGCTCCTCACCCACCTCGGCACGCTCTGCCACAAAGCGCAGGCGGTCGAAGTTCATGTTGGCACCACACAGAATGGCGGCATACGTCTCGCCACGGGTTTTGTGACTGGCCACGTATTGTTTGATGGCCGCCACCGCCAAAGCGCCCGCGGGTTCCACGATGCTGCGCGTGTCCACAAACACGTCCTTGATGGCGGCGCAGACGGCGTCGGTGTCCACCGTGACATAGTCATCCACCAGCTCACGCGCAATGCGGAAGGTTTCCTGTCCCACCTGTTTGACCGCCGTGCCGTCGGAGAACAGCCCCACATCCGGCAGCGCCAGACGCTGGCCCTGTTGCACGGATTGCATCATGGCCGAGGAGTCATTCATCTGCACCCCGATCACCTTGATCTCGGGGCGTACCGCCTTGATGTAATTGGCCACCCCCGAGATCAGGCCGCCGCCACCAATGGCCACAAACACTGCGTCCAAGGGCCCCTGATGCTGACGCAGCAACTCCATGGCGATGGTGCCCTGACCTGCGATCACCTCGGGGTCGTCAAACGGGTGCACGAAAGTGAGCCCCTGTTGCTTCTCTAGCGTGAGGGCGTGTTGGTAGGCGTCTGAATAGCTGTCACCAAACAGCACCACCTCGCCCCCCAGGGCTTTCACGGCTTCGATCTTCACGCCTGGCGTGGTCACAGGCATCACGATCACGGCCCGGCAACCCAGCTTGTGGGCGCTCAGCGCCACCCCTTGCGCATGGTTGCCTGCAGAGGCGCAAATCACGCCCTGCTGCAATTGCTCGGGGGTGAGATGCGCCATCTTGTTGTAGGCCCCGCGCAGCTTGAAGCTGAACACCGGTTGCTGATCCTCGCGCTTGAGCAGCACCTTGTTGTGCAGCCGCCGGCTCAGGTTGCGCGCAGGCTCCAGAGCAGACTCATGCGCCACGTCATACACCCGGGCGGTGAGGATCTTTTTGAGATAGTCGGCAGGTTGAAGGGGGCGACGGGGCATGACGTTTGTTGCAGTGCAAAAAACGAATTGTCGCCCATGGCGCGCATAAAAAAACCCCGAGTCTTGCGACTCGGGGTTGAATCCACCGCGAGGGTGGAGGAGACAAACATTCGCTGGCGGACGCTGGGCACAGGCACACGAGCCTCCGCAAGCTGTAGGACAATTGTAAGAACTTTTGTTGCGGCACGGCAAATCGTGTTGTTCTAAATCCCTTGGAATGAGTCGGACGAGATCATGGAATGCACAGTGAGTTGGACAGGTGCGAGCGGCACGCGCTCGGGCATGGGCTTTGTGGCCGAGACCGGCAGTGGACATATCCTCAACATGGACGGTGCACCTGACAGCGCGCGTCCTGAGAATGGGGGTCAAAATTTGGCCCCGCGCCCGATGGAAACCGTGCTGGCCGGGACCGGTGGTTGCACGGCGTATGACGTGGTGCTGATCCTCAAGCGTGGGCGCCATGAGGTGCGTGGCTGCAGTGTGAAGCTCACCAGTGAGCGTGCCGAGGTCGATCCCAAGGTGTTCACCAAGATCCACATGCACTTTACCGTAACGGGTCACAACATCCCTGCGCAGGCGGTGGAGCGCGCGGTGGCCATGAGTCACGACAAATATTGCTCGGCAAGCATCATGCTGGCCAAAACCGCCGAAATCACCACCAGTTTTGAAGTGGTGCCGGCCTAAGCTAAATGCGGTGCGCCACGGTGGTCATCACCTTGGCGGCCATGCGCATCAGTCCCTTCACCGGTGTGGGTAGCGCCACGCCGCCGGCTTTTTGTGCGTCCACGGCGTGACGCACCTCGTCGTCTTTCATTTGCGACACGATGGCGCGCGACGCCAGGTCGGTGGCCGGTAACCGGTCAAGGTGTGACTCCAGGTGGGCCTCCACCTGCCGTTCGGTCTCCACCACAAAGCCCAGGCTTACCTGGTCTCCAGCCAGCTTGCCAGCGGCCAGGCCGATGCCAAAGGCACCCAGGTACCAAAGCGGGGTTAGCAAGCTACGCCGGTCGCCCAATTCCTGCAGACGTTGCTCGGTCCAGGCCAGGTGGTCGGTTTCTTCGGCACTGGCGCGGTTGAAGTGTTCTCGCAGGGTCGGGTTGCGGGTGGCTAGCGCCTGAGCCGTGTAGAGCGCTTGGGCGCAGACCTCGCCTACATGGTTCACGCGCATCAGGGC
>VEQI01000027.1 GCA_018883305.1 Limnohabitans sp.
CCAAATTCCTGCCCGGCGAACATGAGCGCGTGGGGCGCCTGATTCGTGCCGCCAACATCAAGCCGGATTGACCGCCATGCACACGCCTTTGCCTGAAGTGTCAACCTCGGCTGGACTGCCTGATGGACTGCTGAGACCACATGCCGAAGATCCGGCACGCCTGGTGGCTGATCTGCCCTCCTTGCGCGTACAGGCGCATGCAGCCAACCTGATGGTGTTGGCAGACGGCACGCTGGCTTGTGTGTGGTTCGGGGGATCCATGGAAGGACGATCGGACATCTGCGTGTTCATGTCACGACTTGCACCGGGCAGTGCGCAATGGAGCGCACCGCAACAGTTGTCAGACGACGCACATCGCTCCGAGCAAAATCCCATTCTGTTTCCCGCACCCACCGGTGAACTGTGGCTGTTGCACACCGCCCAGCGGGCAGGTCATCAGGACACGGCCGTGGTGCGTCGCCGCCGTTCCCAGGACAACGGAAAAACCTGGAGCCCCACCGAAGATCTGGCCGATGCACCCGCTGGCACCTTTGTCCGCCAGCCCTTGCAAGTGCAAGCCGATGGCAGCTGGCTGCTGCCCATCTTCCGTTGTGTCCCCGTGCCTGGTTCGGCCTGGGACGGCAGCCTGGATGACAGTGCGGTGTTGCGCTCCAAAGACCAGGGACACACCTGGACGCGCATTGAAGTGCCCGGCAGCCTGGGGTGCGTGCACATGAACATCGTGCCAGCCCGTGATGGTGGGCTGTTGGCCTTCTTCCGCAGCCGCTGGGCCGACCACATCTACCGCACAAGCAGTATGGACGGTGGACTGACCTGGCAGACCCCGCAAGCCACGGTGCTGCCCAACAACAATTCTTCCATTCAAGCTTTGCGATTGCAGGACGGCCGACTGGCCATGATCTTCAACGCCAGCAGTGCGGCCGATGCCACCGGACGTCGTGAATCCCTGTATGAAGAACTGGACGATGAGGGTGCGCAGGCGTCTGACACATCGAAGACCGCGCCAGCGCCGACTCGCCGATCCTTCTGGGGCGCACCACGCGCCCCGCTCACGCTGGCCCTGTCGGCAGACGATGGCCAGACCTGGCCCTGGCAACGTCATCTGGAAACCGGGGACGGCTGGTGCATGAGCAACAACTCCGAGCAGCGTCTGAACCGTGAGTACTCTTACCCCTCGTTGCGCCAGACAGCCGATGGTGCCTTGCACCTGGCCTACACGGTGTTCCGCCAGCACATCCGTCATGCTCGGGTGATGCCCGACTGGGTGACTGCCGCTGACTGATCGGTTCACGCTTTCGCTGCATGACGGACAGCTCGCGCACACCAGCCACGGCACCTGACCGCTCCCCAGTCTGGGTGGTGGTCTGTGGCATCTTGGCACTCGCGATGGCCATGGGGGTGGGGCGATTTGCCTTCACGCCTTTGATGCCGCTCATGATGCGAGACGGCACCTTGAGTGCGGCTGCCGGAGCCGAATGGGCCGCAGCCAATTACGTCGGTTATCTGGTGGGTGCGCTGACGGCTGCACGGTTTTCTGCCCGTCCTCGGCAAGGCCTGCTGCTGGCATTGCTGGGGGTGGCGCTTTCCACCTTGGCGGTGGCCGGGTTGGATGAGGCGTCCGTCATGGCTGGCTCGGTGCTGCGTGCAGCGTCCGGCATCTTCAGCGCCTGGGCGCTGGTGTGTACCAGCAGCTGGGGCCTGGCCGAACTGGCCCGCCGGCAAGTGCCGCAATGGGGGTCCTGGATTTACACCGGGGTGGGTGTCGGGATTTGCCTGGCGGGGGTACTGGCCTGGCTGGGTGGTGGACAACCCGCACGCTGGCTGTGGGTGGAGTTGGGACTGCTGGCGTTGTTGGGGGGCGTGCTGGTGTGGCGTTGGGCCGCGCCCCAGGTGCCGGTGCTCGCCTCGCCCGCCGTGACCCAGGCGAAAGGCACTGCCCATCCTGCGCCATCATCTGTCCCACCGGGTCAACTTCCGCTGGTGCTGTGCTACGGCACCTTCGGGTTTGGCTACATCGTGCCAGCCACGTTTTTGCCAGCGATGGCACGGCAACAAGTGTCGGACCCCCTGGTGTTTGGTCTGGCGTGGCCGTTGTTCGGGCTGGCGGCAGCCTTGTCAGTGGTGGGGGCGGCGCGCTGGTTGTCAGCGTGGCCACGCCGTCGGGTCTGGGCCCTGGCCCAGGGCACGATGGCGCTGGGCACCGCCTTGCCCATCGTGTCGCTTTCCTTGTGGACGCTGGCAGCCTCGGCGGTGCTGGTGGGCGGTACGTTCATGGTGGCCACCATGGCGGGTTTGCAACTGGCCCGTGAGCAAGCCCCGTTGAATCCCACGCCCTTGCTGGCGCGCATGACCGTGGCTTTTGCGATGGGCCAGATCGTGGGACCGGTGTTGGTCCGTCTGTTGGGCACTCAGCCCTGGTGGGGCTGGGATGCGCTGGCCTGCGCCAACGCCTTGGCCACCGTGCTCTTGCTGGGTTCGGCGGGCTGGTTGTGGCGAGGCACGCGCCAGTCCCCGGCGTGACAAACACTGCACCCCTGACGCGGGTGAGTCGGCGATATTGCTCACTGTGGTGATGGATGCTGCACGCGGCAGGGTGGTTTCGGAAACTGCAAACCAGTCTTGACCGCCAGCGCGTAGTCGGCCTCATTCACTTGTGTCACCATGCCCGGTGACAGTCAACTCAGAAAGTAATCACGATGAACGATCTCACCCAATTGGGTTATCAACTCGACGGCTATGTGGCCACCCTGACACTGAACGTGCCCCCGGTCAACGCCCTCACGCGCACGCTCAACGATGAACTCACCCTGGCGCTGGACCGCATCTCCGAGATGGACACCGTGCGCGCCGTCATCCTGACTGGCGCTGGCAAGGTGTTTTGTGCCGGGGCCGACTTGAAAGGCCGCGCCGAAGTCATCAAGGGCCCCGGTGATTTGCCCGCCCACTCGCGCCGTACCCGGGAGTGTTTTCATGCCATTCGCGAATGCGCCAAGCCGGTGGTGTGTGCCATCAATGGCGCTGCGTTGGGTTCGGGTCTGGCCATGGCCGCGTCCAGCGACATCCTGATCGCTTCGGAGAAAGCCTCATTGGGCCTGCCCGAAGTGGACGTGGGTTTGCTGGGAGGGAGTCGGCACGCCATGCGCCTGTTCAGCCACTCACGCTTGCGTCGCATGATGCTCACGGGCATGCGCGTGACCGGTGAAGAGTTGTACCGCCTGGGCATTGTGGAAGCCTGCACCAAGCCGGAAGACCTGATGCCCATGGCGATGGAGCTTGCCGCCACCATTGCGTCCAAGAGCCCGGTGTCCACCCGCATGGGCAAGCACACCATGAACGTCATCGAAGACATGAGCCTGCGCGATGGCTACCGTTATGAGCAAGACATGACGGCGCAGATCGCCAAGACCGATGACGCCAAGGAAGCGCAACGCGCGTTTGCCGAAAAGCGCGCCCCGGTGTTCACGGGTCGTTGAGTCAGCGCGCGGAGAGCCGTGGTGGTTGGCCAGCCTTAATCGGCTCGCCACATCCCACGGTTTGCGCCTTCTTGCATGATGGCCACGATTTCCGAGGCCACGGCCGTGACAGCCCGCCCGGGGCCTTTGCTGCGGGTCAGGGCCATGGATACGGTGCGCTGCAACTCCGGTGAAACAATGCGGGCGGCCTGCAACTGACCCTGCTCCACCTCTTGCCACACGGCGTGAATGGGCAGCACGGTGTACAAACGCGCTTCCGCCACCACGGAGCGCTGCAGGGGCAAGGAGTCCGCTTCCAGCACCGGCTCCAGGGTGATGCGCTCTTGCCGGGCCAGGCTGTCCAGGGCCGCGCGCAAGCCGTTGGGGGCGCTGGGCAAAATGAACGGCAGTTGATCCAGTTTTGCAAACGGCACTTCCGCGTTGGCGGTGATCTTGTCACCGGGTGGTCCAATGAGGTAACTGTCCACGGTAGCCAGGTGTTGTTCACGCACCGACAAGGTCTTGCTGTACCGATAAAGAATGGCGATGTCGATGCGTGCGTCCGCCATCCACTCTTCCACCTGACCGCTGGAGCCTTCCAGAAACTTGAGACGAATGCCGGGGTAGCGGTCATTCAGCAGCTTGTACAAGCGCCCCACCATGGGGTTGGTGATGGAGGGCAGGGAGCCGATGGTGACCAAGCCTGCTGGCTCGCGGGCCTCCACCAGAATTTCCTCTTCCAGCTGTTCCGCATTGGCCAACAAGGCTTTGACGTGCGGGAGGATGCGCTCCCCCACGTCGGACAGCGCCACGCCACGACCGGTGCGATTGAACAGGCGTGCATTGCACTCGCGCTCCAGCGCGTTGAGGTGACGGCTCAGCAGCGACTGGTTGCTATCCAGAAACAGGGCCGCGCGGGTCAGGCTGCCCAGTTCGGCAATGGCCAGAAAGGTGCGCCATTTCTGCAGATCCGAGGTGAGCTCCAGGCGCAGGTGGGTGGCTGCTGAAGGTTTCATGCAACGAATGTACTACGACCCGCTCACCTCACTGGCATTCAGTCCAGCGTGATACCGGCGCGCTTGACCAGCGCGCCCCAGCGGGCCGATTCCTGCTGCATGATGCGGCGGTATTCGTCCGGCGTGCTGCTAACCGTGTCTGCACCCATTTGCGCAAACTGCGCTTTCACGGAAGGCGTGGCCAGCGTGGCGATGATGGCCTCCCGCATTTTCTGGGTGATGGCCGTCGGTGTGCCCTTGGAGGCGATCAGCCCGTAATTGGTTTCCACGATCACACCGGGCAAGCCCAGTTCGGTGGTGGAGGGCACGTTGGGAATCGAGTCCCAGCGCTGCGCGCCGGAGACCGCCAGGATCTTCACGCCCCGGGTGGTGAAACCCTTCACAGCCGGTAGGTCGGCGGCCAGCACTTGCACCTCGCCGCCCAACAAGGCGGTGATGGCCGGCGCGGCGCCCTTGTAAGGCACGTGCATCATCTTGATGCCGGCTTCCTGCGCAAACAACTCCGCGCCCAGATGCGGGGTGGTGACGTTGCCAGCCGAGCCGTAATTCAGTTTGCCGGGATGGCGCTTGGCCAGGGCAATCAGTTCCGGCAGGGAGTTGACGGGCACGGACGGCCCCACCGTGATGACCTGCGGCACCTTGGCCACCAGCGAGACATAGTTGATCTCTTCCACGTTGTAGGGCAGCTTTTGCAAGTGTGGCAACACGGCAATGCCACCGGGCACGCCAAAGCCGAAGGTGTAGCCATCCGGCTCGGCCTTGATGGTGGCGTCCATGCCGATGGTGCCGCTGCCGCCCGCACGGTTCTCCACCACCACCGGCTGACCCAGCACCTCGCCCAGGCGTGGCGCAATGGCGCGGCCCAGCAGGTCCACCGGGCCACCTGCCGGATAAGGCACGATCAGGCGAATGGGCTTGGCCGGCCAGTTGGACTGCGCCATGGCAGGTGTTGCACAGAGGGTGGCTGCGGCCATCGTGGCCAGCAAGAGGGTGCGTTTTTTCATGAAGGCTCCTTGAATGCGGTGAGTAATGATGTCGGAAAACGTGGCGGGCGTCACGGCGCGCGGTGTCAACCGGGCAAGTCCAGCACGGCCTTGGCCAGGATGTTGCGCTGAATCTCGTTGCTGCCGGCAAAAATCTTGGCGTTCATGGCATTGAACAGCGGTGCATTCACATGCATGTCAATTTCATCGGTGGTGCTGTGATCGCGCAGGGCCGCGTAGTCCTGCGCGGAATCGATCAGCAACAAGGCCAGCCGTTCATACGCTTCGGTGGACCAGATTTTGAGGGCCGAGATGGTGGGCGGAATGGGCTCCCCGCGCTTGGCCAATTCGGCAAAACCGGTATAGGCAGCCGTGAGGTCGGCGGTGTCGAGTTGCAATTCGATCAGACGCTCCACAAACACCGGGTCCTCAAACAGTCCGCGCTGGCGCGCCAGCGTCTCCACTTGATGCAAGGTGTGTTGCGAATGCTTGGGGCTGCCGGTGAACAAGCGCTCAAAGCCCAGCAGGGCCTTGGCAATGGTCCAGCCCTGGTTCATCTCGCCCACCAGGTTGTCGCGGGGGACACGCACTTGATCGAAAAACACCTCGCAAAAATCTTCCTCACCCGCAATGTTGCGGATGGGGCGCACCGTGATGCCGGGGGACTTCAAGTCCACCAGCAGAAAGCTGATGCCCGCCTGCTTCTTCACTGTTTTGTCGGTGCGCACCAGCATGAACATGTGGGTGCCATCGGCGCCCCAGGTGGTCCAGATTTTTTGGCCATTGACGATGAAGTGGTCACCATCGATCACGGCCTCGGTCCGCACGGCGGCCAGGTCCGAGCCGGCATTGGGCTCGGAGTAGCCCTGGGTCCAGACATGCTCGCCCGCCAGAATGGGAGGCAGAAAACGCTGGCGTTGCGCCTCCGTGCCAAAGCGCATGAGGATGGGGCCCACCATGACCAACCCCTGATCGGGGGGACGTGCCACGCCCCAGGCTTCGGTTTCTTCAATGTAGGCAATCAGCTTGTCGGCGGGCAGTCCCATGCCTCCATATTGCTTGGGCCATGCGGGTGCCAGCCATCCCAGGCGAGACAGCGTCATGTACCAGTCACGGGATTCGGCCCAGGTTTGACGGTAGGGGCGGTAACGTCGCTCGTTGGGGTAATATCTGGCAAACAGCGCGCGCACCCTCTGACGGAATTCGCGCTCGGGCATCTGGTCCCAATCGAGATCGTTGGGAAAACTGTCCCAGGTCTGCGGTTCGTCTGCCGGGTTGGCGGTTGTCAACGTTTGCCGGGTCTGATGCCAGCGGCGACGATGGGTGGCGGCGTTGCCCCAACGACTGGCCAGGGTCATGGCGCGTTTGAAGTACAGGCCGATGTCGTACTCATTGGCCGTGCCAATGGCGCCGTGCAGCTGGATGGCCATGCGGGTCATCTCGGTGGCTGCGCGGGCGCAGCGGGCCTTGAGACGGCTGGCCGTCGCGGACCCGTTGTGTTCATTCAACTGGCGCAAACCATCGCGCAGGCAGGCGCTGGCCAATTCAACATGGATCATGCCGTCCACCAGCCGATGCTGCAGCGCCTGGAAACTGCCAATGGGTTTGCCAAATTGCTCACGGGTGGTGAGGTACTCACGCGTGAGCGAGAGCGTGCGGCGGGCAATGCCCAGCAGCTCTGCGCTTTGTGCGATGCAAGCCATGTCGTTGGCGCGCTGCAAGGCCTGCAAGGCCGATGCGCCGCGCATCAGCAGCCGGGCCGGGGTGCCATCAAATTGCAGGCTGGCCATCTCGCTCCCATCCACACCGGCTTCCAGTGTGAGGTGCAGATGTGCGGCTTGCGGCTCCACCCACACCAGGGCGGGCTCATTGTCAAAACTGGCACTGACAATCCAGCCATCGGCACTTCGGCCAGGCCGCACAAATCGCTTGTGACCATCCAGCGTGAGGTGACCGTCCTGCCATTTGGCGCTGGTCATGCACAAATCGGCCTCGGTCTGCCCAGCCGCTTCCTGCCAGGCCACACCCGCCACCTTCAAGCCTTGTTGCAATTGACTCAGCAACTCGTCCCGAAATCCGCCCTGAGGCAACTGGGCCAGCAGCGCCAAGGGGTGCACACCAGCATCGACGTAGGGTTCGGGCAGCAGCTCGGCGCCCACTTCTTCAGCAATGGCCGCCACCTCCGTCATGCCCAGACCGAGTCCCTGGTCTTGCTCGGCCACCAGAATGGACAGCCAGCCCAGTTCGCACAGCTGTGACCACTGCGCGCGTTCAAAGCCACCGCCTTGCAACTCCAGTTCACGCACGCGCTGGCGTTGGTCGGTGGATTGCAGGAAGGTGCAGGCGCTGTCTCGAAATAGCTGGCTGGAGTCCTCAATGTTCATGTCAGATCACCTTTTCGCGCCGCAGATCGGCAATGCGGGCCTCATCCAGCCCCAGGCGCTCGCGCAGCACTTCCTCGGTGTGCTGCCCCAGCAACGGAGGGGCGCGGTCGTAGCGCACCGGGGTGGCAGAAAAATGAATCGGGTTGGCCACCTGGGGCAACTCGCCAATGGTGGGGTGGGGCAGTTGCATGCGCAATTGTCGATGCTGGATTTGCGGGTCGGCAAACACGTGCTCGAAGTCGTTGATGGGCCCGCAGGGCACGCCGGCTTGCTCGCAGTCGTCGTACCAGGCTTGCATGCTGCGCTCGGCCATGCGCTGCGCCAGCAGGGGAATCAGCACCTCACGGTGCTTGACCCGCAAAGGGTTGGTGAGAAAGCGCGGATCACTGGACAAGTGCGGCAGGCCCAGCACCTGACAAAAGGCCACGAACTGCGGGTCATTGCCCACGGCAATCACCACCTCGCCGTCCAGGCAGCGGAAGGATTGCCAGGGGCAGGTGATGGGCGAGACATTGCCCAGTCGCTGCGGTTGTTGACCGGTCAGCAGGTACATCATGGCCACATGGGACATGGCTGCCACCTGCGCATCCAGCAGCGCCAGATCGATGTACTGACCCTGACCCGAGATCCGCTCCCGGTGCAGCAAGGCCGCCTGGATGGCATTGGCGGCGTAAAAGCCCGCCGTGATGTCGCTCACCGAGTAACCCACGCGCACAGGGCCACCGCCCGGGGCGCCATCGGCCTGGCCGGTCACGCTCATGAGGCCGCTCATGGACTGGAACAACGGGTCATAGCCCGGCAGATGCGCATACGGACCACTTTGGCCAAAGCCACTGATGGAGCAATACACCAACCGGGGATTGAGCGACTGCAGGCTCTCGTAATCCAGGCCGAAGCGACGCAGGTGGCCGGCCTTGAAGTTTTCAATCACCACATCGCTGTCTTGTGCGAGTTGTCGGATCAGGGCCTGACCCGCAGGTTGGGTCAGGTCCACGGTGATGGACCGCTTGCCTCGGTTCATGGACAGGAAGGACGAGGTCTCACGGGTTTCCTGACCCTGGGCGTCCCGCGCCCGGGGACCCTGGTAGCGGACATCGTCGCCCAGGCCAGGGCGTTCCACCTTGATGACGTCGGCGCCAAAGTCGGCCAGCATCTGGGTGGCCCACGGCCCGGAAAACACCCGACTCAGGTCCAGGACCCGGATTCCGGTCAAACACGTCATACGTTGATCTCTCCTCTGGTGAATGGGTTTCCCCTTCAGTCGACAGTCTAGGCGAGGGCGCTCCATTCGTCTGCCCCGGGCTTTGCAAAGCAGCTATGCGGGCAAGGCAGTGCCGTCACGGCAAAATCCGGGCCTAGGATTGCAACCTGCGCTTTCGCCAACCCCTCACCCTCACGGAGTGATCTGATGTCCGCCTCCTTGAAACTGCACTGGTCACCCAAGTCGCCGTATGTGCGCAAAGTGATGATCTGCGCCCATGAACTGGATCTGCTGCCTCGCCTCACGCTGGCGCGTTCCGTGGCCGCCATGTTGAAGCCCAATCCCGACATCATGGCCGACAACCCCCTGTCCAAAATTCCCACCCTGGTGCGAGAAGACGGGCTGGTGCTGTTCGATTCCCTGGTGATCTGCGAGTACCTCAATGAGCTGGGACACGGCACGCTGTTTCCTGCCACCGGTGACGACAAGTGGCGCGCCTTGCGCTGGCACGCCCTGGGCGACGGCATGCTGGATGCACTGATTCTGTGGCGCAATGAACGCGAGCGTGCACAGCCGCTGCAGACACTGATCGATGCTTTCGACCTCAAAATTCGTGCCTGTCTGGCTCAACTCGATGAAGAGGCGGCGGCCTTGTTGCAATCGCCCCTCACGATTGGAACACTCACCATCGGTTGCGCGCTGGGCTACGCTGACTATCGTTTCGATTCCCTCGGCTGGCGCGCCTTGGCGCCTCGATTGGCTGCCTGGTTTGCCACGCTGGAACAACGCCCGTCCTTTCAGGCCACCCGGCCTGTGGACGGTTGATTTGACGATTGCGCGACAGGAGCATCCCGCAGATGACACAGACACATTTCAGTTGCGTGGACGGCGAACAGCTGGACACGGAAACCGCCTACCGGTTGCTGGTGGGCTGTGTGGCCCCGCGACCCGTGGCCTGGGTCACCACCGTGGACGATCAAGGGCGGGTGAATGCCGCCCCGTTCAGCTCGTTCAACTACGTGGCCACCAGCCCGCCCATGCTGGCCATCAACATTGCGCGCCGACCTGGCAGCGGCGACACCAAGGACACGGCACGCAACATCATCGCGTCCCGGGAGTTCGTGGTGAATGTGTCCACCGAGCACGACATGGAGATCATGCACCAGAGTGCCCAAGAGTTTCCGCCAGACGTCAGTGAAACGCAGGCCCTGGGCATTGACCTGCTGCCCAGCCGCCATGTGCGCGCGCCACGCATCGCCAGTTCGCCGGTTCACATGGAGTGCAAGCTGGATCAGATCGTGCCCTTGGGGCGTGGTATCAACACCTTGTACATTGGCGAAGTGGTGGCCTTTCATCTGTCCAACCAGATCTATGATGGCACGCGCGTGGATACCGTGGCGATGCGCCCCATTGCCCGTCTGGGGGGACCTTACTACGCCGGCCTGGGGGAGATTTTTCATCGCCCCATGCTGCAAAAACCCCCGGGGGGTGAAGGCTGGAAGCCTCGCTGATCAACACGCACTGGAGAACACGGATGATGGAGTCACACTTGTCACGACGACTCTTGCTGGGCCTGGGTCTGTCGCCCCTGGTGGGCAGCGTACGGGCGCAGACCCCTTGGCCCAGTCGCGAAATCACGCTGGTCCATCCCTACGCCCCGGGAGGCCCCGCAGACACCCTGGCGCGTGCACTGGGACATCAACTGGAGATCCGTCTGAAGCAACCGTGTGTGGTGGTGGGCCGTGCGGGTGGCGCGGCCACCATTGGCACGGCATCGGTGGCCCGGGCCAGGGCGGATGGCTATACCTTGCTGATCGGCACCTCGGCGGGCCATGTGGTGACGCCCTTGATGCAGCGCATCGCCTATGACGGCATCGGGGATTTCAGCTTCATTGCCGGGGTGGCCAATCAACCCAATGTGCTGGTGGCGCACCCGTCATTGCCTGTCAACAACGTGCAGGCGCTGGTGGAGTTGGCGCGTCAGCAGCCAGGGGCGCTGAACTACGCATCGGCAGGAACGGGTGGGGCCACCCATTTGGGGGCAGAAGCCTTTGCCCAGGCGGCCCAGATCCGACTGACGCACGTGCCCTACAGTGGCGCGGCACCCGCCTTGAAAGATGTGCTGGGCGGTCAGGTGCAACTGGCCATGCTGAACCTGGCGGCCACGCAAGCCTTCATTCAGGACAAAAAACTCAAGGCCCTGGCCTTTGGTGGACGAAAGCGCCATCCGCAAATGCCGGAGGTGCCCACTTTGGCCGAGCTGGGCTGGGGCAGCACTGCTACTGCCACCTGGTATTCACTCGCGGCGCCCAAGGGCACGCCGTCCGAGGTCATCGAGGTGCTGCGCAAAGCCGTGGCGGACGTGGCTGCTGATCCGCAATATCAGCGTGTGTTGGCCAGCCAGGGTGCTGAAACCCTGGACTTGTCGCCGTCAGAGACCACCGACTTTGTGCAACAAGACAAAGTGGCCATGACACGCCTGCTGACCCAGTTGCAGTTGATCGAGAAGTGAGCCCCGCTCAGGCGTAAAGCCGTTGCGGGTTGTGGCTCAGCACGCGTTCCACCAGGCTGGCGTTGCCGGCCCATTCGCGGAACATGTCCAGCAAGGCCAGAGTGGCAGGTGGTTGTGCCAGATTGAGGTGAGGCCAGTCACTGCCCCAGACCAGTTGATCCGGGTTGGTCTGAACCAGTCGTTCCTGAAACACCCGGCCGGCGGACACGTCCGGCTGATTCAACAGATTGCGGTAGGCGCACAGCTTCACCCAGGCACGCCCGCTGGCCAGCACATCGCACAGCGCGGTGAAGCCTGCGCTGTCGGGGCCCGCCGCCACGTCAAAGCTGCCCATGTGGTCGATCACGACCGGAACAGGCAGGGTTTTCAGTTGCGCGGCAATTTGGGGCAGCATCTGGCCATCGGTCCAGAGTTCGGCGTGCAAACCGGCATCAGCCAGCGCTGGGGCCAGTTGACACAAATCGTCCCAGGACGCGCTGCCGGCAAAATTCTTGCCTGCACCGCTGCGGCAACTGAAGCGGGCTGCACGCACACCTTGGTCACGTAACTGGCGCAGCGGCAGTTGTGTGGCGGTTTGCACCACCACCACACCACGCAGGTTCGGGCAGGCGGCCAGGGTGTCCAGCAGCAGCGAGTGGTCGTTGCCATAGGCACTGGGATGAACCAGCACGCCATGCGTCATGCCCAGGCGTGCCAGCATCGCCAGGTAATCGGCTTGCACGGCGGGTGGCGGTGTGTAACTGCGGTCGGCGGCCAGTGGATAGCGGTCGTAAGGCCCAAAGACATGGGCGTGGCAATCCCAGCGCGGTGTGACGGCAATGTTCATGTCAGACCCGCGTGCTGTGGCAGGGGAAAGGCGGGGGCCACGCCTTCAGGCAAGGGAATCTCGTGACAGTTGAGCGTCATGGCCACCATGGTGTAGTAGCCCACCAGCGCCGTGAGTTCCACCACGCCTTTTTCACCCAAACGTGCCAGGGCTTGCGCATACACACGGTCAGATACGGATTTGTGTTGAATGAGTTCGTGGGCGTAGTGATACACCGCGGCATCGTCATCGGACAGGCCTGAGGGCGTTTGGTCGGCCAGGATGGCTTCAATGATGGCGGTCTCAATGCCAGCCTTCTCCGCTTCCAGGCGGTGGGCATACCACTCGAAGGGCGACCGACAGCCGCGTCCTGTGACCAGAATGGCAATCTCGGACAAGCGCGGCGGCAGCGAGGTGCGATAGCGCAGCAACGCGCCCAGGGCTTGCCACTTGTCTGCCAGTTCGGCGTTGTGGAGTGCCGCACGCAGCGGACCCTGGATTTTGCCGCGGGGTCCCGAGACGATGCGATCGTAGACCGCGCGTTGCTCCGGGTTCATCACGTCAGGGGAGGGCAGTGAAATACGGGGCATGGTTTACTCCATGGTGGCGCCGGATTCTTCAATCACGCGCTTCCATTTGCTGGCTTCGGTGACCATCTCCTGCGCCATGGCCTCGGGGGTGCTGGACTTGGGGAACAGGCCCAGTTTTTCCATCCGCTCCTGCAAGGCCGGATCGGCCAACACCGCCACCAGTTCGCGGTTGAGTCGTGCCACGATCTCCGGCGGAGTGCTGGCCTTGACGGTGAGGTAGTTCACCGGGGTGGCGTCAAAGTCCTTGATGTGGTCGGAGACCGGGGCCAGATCGGGCAGGGCCGGGCTGCGTCTGGGCATGGCCATGCCCAGGGCGCGCAACTGCCCCGACTTGATGTAGGGCAGATACACCGACAGACTGTCGATGGTCATTTGCACATTGCCGCTCAAGAGGTCTTGCATGACCTGGCCCGTGCCTTTGTAAGGGACGTGGGTGATGTCGATCTGGGCCATGCGCTTGAACAACTCGCCTGACAAATGACTGCTGGCGCCAATGCCTGCGCTGCCAAAGAAAATCTTGCCCGGATTTTTTTGGGCGTAAGCAATCAGTTCCGGCACGGAGTTGGCGGGCACCTTGGGGTTCACCACCAGCACGCTGGGTACCCACGCAATTCGGGAAACAGGAATCAGGTCGGTCGTCGCATAGGGCAAGCGGCCCTTCATGAGGTAAGGGTTGGTGATCTGGGGGCCCGGCGTGGTGTAGAGCAGCGTGTAGCCATCCGCGGGGGCATTCACCACAAAGGCTGCACCAGTGGTGGCACCACCACCCGGTTTGTTGTCCACAATCACGGCCTGGCCCAAACGCTTGGACAGCACTTCGCTGACCATGCGGGCGGTGGCGTCCGCGGCACCGCCAGGCGCAAATGGAACCACCATTTTGAGGGGGCGTGAGGGGTAGACGTCTGAGGCCCAACCCGACAGCGACAGCATCAGGGGCAGTAACAGAGATGGCAGGCCGCGCAGCCAGGAGCGGCGTGTGAAAGATGGCATGTTCATGGTGTCTGCGTGTGATTAGTCGATGGCGATTTTTTGCGATTGGATGACCCCGCCCCAACGGCGTGATTCATCATTCATAAATTTATCGAAGTCCTTGGGGCCCTGAAATACCGGGATGAGTCCAAAGCCGCGCATTTTGTCCTGCGCCACCGGTGAGGCAGCCACTTTCTGCAAGGCATTCACAATCTCGGCACGGCGTGTCTCCGGGACTTTGCTGGGGACAAAAAAACCAAACCAGCTGCTGGAGATCACACCCGGCGCCACGCCGGATTCTTCCACCGTGGGCAAATCGGGCATGTCGGTCAGGCGTTTCTCCGTGGTGATGGCCAAGGCGCGGATGCGTCCGTCTTTGGCATAGCGCATGGATTGCATGGTGTCGAAGTAGGCCTTGACCTCACCTGACAAAAAATCCTTGATGGCTTCACCGGTGCCCTTGTAGGGGATGTGCAGAATCTTGATGCCGGCATTGGCCGCAAACAATTCAGCGGCCAGGTGCGGGCTGGAGCCCACGCCGGAAGAAGCGAAGGACAGTGCCCCCGGGTTCTTCTTGGCGTACGCCACCAGTTCCTTGACATTGCTGGCCGGCACGGATGGGTGCACATACAGCACGTTGGGCGCCAGCGCCACCAGGGCCAGAGGTGTCAGGTCCGCAGGCTTGTATGGCAACTCCTTGAACAAGAATGGATTGGTGGCCATGCCCACGCTGCCCAACAACAAGGTGTGTCCGTCCGCCGGGGCACGCGCCACTTGCGCAGCACCCAGGGAAGCGCCCGCGCCGGGGCGGTTCTCCACCACCACGGGTTGCGGCCAGAGGTCCTTGAGTTGCTGCGCGTAATAACGGGCGAGGTTGTCTGTCAGGCCTGCAGGCCCGTAGGGGACCACGATCTGCACGGGTTTGTCGGGGAACGATTGCGCGCCGGCCATCATCGGCCAGGCCGCCACGGCGAGACTGGCTTGCCACAGCAGGCGACGCCACTTGGAAGGAGAAGTTGGGGACGTGTTCATGAAAGACCTCGTTCAATGGAGTCAGGGCGTTCAAATGATGGCGTCTTGCCGCAGTTGCTGAATTCGCTCGGCACTCAGGCCCAACTCACCCAGCACTTCGTCGGTGTGCTGTCCCAGCAGCGGAGGCGCTTGATCGGTGCGGATCTCGGCCTGGCCAAAGCGGAATGGCGTGACCAGTTGTGGCACAGTGCCGGCCGTGGGGTGCGGAAGTTGTCGCAACATTTGCCGATGCACGATTTGCGGGTCTGCCAGTGCCTCCGGAATGGAGTTGATGGGGCCGCATGGCACCTGGGCCTGTCCCAGCAAGTCGCTCCACTCGGCGCGTGTCTTGGCGGCGAACAGTGCGTCCAGCAAGGGTCGCAATTCGTTTTGATGACGCACCCGATTCGGGTTGGTGTCAAAGCGTGGGTCGTTTGCCAGATCAGGGGCGCCCAGGGTCTGACACAGCTTGGCAAATTGACCATCATTGCCTACCACCAGCACCAGGTCACCATCGGCGCACTTGAACACATCTTGCGGCTGAATGTTCGGATGTGCGTTGCCACGACGTACCGGTGTCTTGCCCGACATGAGGTAGTTCATCGCCTGGTTGGACAGCAGCGACACCTGAACATCCAACATGGCCATGTCGATGTATTCGCCTTCACCCGTGACCTCTCGGTTGGCCAGCGCGGCCAGCATGCCCACGCTGGCATAGGTGCCGGTGATGAGGTCAATGAGGGGGATGCCGATTTTTTGCGGACCGCCGCCCGGCAAGTCGTCCCGCTCGCCGGTGACGCTCATCAAGCCTCCCATGGCTTGGATCAGAAAGTCATAGGCGGGTTGCTCGGCTCGGGGCCCCGTCTGACCAAAGCCGGTGATGGAGCAGTAAATCAGCTTGGGGTTGATGGCGCGCAGGCTCTCGTAGTCCAGGCCATAGCGTTTCAACGTGCCGACCTTGTAGTTTTCAAGAACGATGTCCACCTTGGCGGCCAGTTCGCGGATGATCTCTTGCCCCTGCGGCTGTGAGATGTCCACGGTGATGGAACGCTTGCCCCGATTGGCCCCCAGGTAATACCCCGATTCCTGCGTAGAACCACCCGTGGGCGTTTTGAGGAACGGAGGACCCCAGGCGCGCGTGTCGTCTCCGGGGCCGGGACGCTCCACCTTGATGACCTCGGCACCCAAGTCAGCCAGCATTTGTGCCGACCAGGGGCCTGCCAGCACGCGACTGAGATCGAGCACGCGGATATGGGAAAGCAGTTGTTTCACGAAAGTAGCTCCAGAGGAATGGAAGGGGCGCTGCTGTGCGGCGGCTCAGCTGGGCATGTCCAGGGTGTGCTTGGCCAGAATGCCGCGCTGGATCTCATTGGTGCCAGCATAAATAGTGGTGATAGTGGCATTCATCAGGCAGGCCAGTGGGTCGAGTTGCTTGTCGCCTAACGACATGAACTCGCGGCTGCCACCGTCTTCTTCAGCGGTCATGGCCAGCTCCAGGCTGATGCGGGAATAAGTTTCGGTGGCCCAGACCTTGAGGATGGACACGCTGGGCGGCAGCGGTTTGCCTTCTTTCACCATGGCGGCAAAGTGACCGTACATGGCCACCAGGTCTTCCACGTCCAGCAACAGCCGGGCGTAGCGCGAGCAGAAGGCGGCGTCCTCAAACAAACCGCGATGCGCGGCCAGTTGGCGCAGTTGCTCCAGCGCATAGCTCGGCGTTTTGGGGCTGCCCACAAAGATGCGCTCAAAGCCCAGCAAGGCCTTGGCGATGGTCCAGCCCTGGTTGATCTCACCCACCAGGTTGTCCACGGGCACCCGCACGTTATCGAAGAACACTTCACAAAACTCTTCTTCATCCGCGATATTGCGGATGGGGCGTACCGTCACGCCGGGGGTTGCCATGTCCACCAACAAGAAGCTGATGCCCGCCTGCTTCTTGACCGTGTTGTCGGTGCGCACCAGCAGGAAGATGTGGGTGGCGTCCATGGCCAGGGTGGTCCAGATCTTCTGGCCACTGACCACGAAGACATCGCCCTCGCGCACGGCCTGGGTGCGCAGCGAGGCCAGGTCGGAGCCCGCATTGGGTTCGGAGT